>NZ_JAVRCI010000008.1:0-159232 GCF_034530835.1 Nostoc sp. DedQUE12b
ACTTCAACGGCGACGGCAAATCTGATATCGTCTGGCGCAACAAGGCAACCGGGCAGAATACCATCTGGGAAATAAATGGCTTCTCTGTGCAAAGCAACAACTTGATTACCCAGGTGGCTGATCAAGACTGGCAGATTGCAGGTACAGCCGACTTCAACGGCGACGGCAAATCTGATATCGTCTGGCGCAACAAGGCAACCGGGCAGAATACCATCTGGGAAATAAATGGCTTCTCTGTGCAAAGCAACAACTTGATTACCCAGGTGGCTGATCAAGACTGGCAGATTGCAGGTACAGCCGACTTCAACGGCGGCACAGAGAGAACCTGATATTGTGCTTTTACCCCCTAGAACACCGATTCAGTAATCAGAATTAAGTAGGGCTTGCTGAATAAAAGTGTAATCTAGTCCAGATAAGGGGTTGAAGCTTTTCTACCAAAAAAGTGCAAGGCTATAATCTCTAGAGTTTCAAAACCCTTGCACTTTCCATTTGATTTTTGTTTTCGGAGAGTGACAAAAGTGGGATAGTGTACTATGATTCATATTCTTTTAGTTAATCGTTCTTTCACCCGCTTTTACCCCTTCTGCGTGACACAAATCCAAAATTTATTGATTACACCCTTTTGCCTGGGACAGGGGAAAATATAGAGATATAAGAGCGATCGCCTGTATGAGCTACTGCCTTAATCCCCATTGTCCCAAGCCTGAAAATCCTGATGATGTCAATTTTTGCCGGACTTGTGGTACCAAGTTACTCCTCAAAGAACGTTACCGTGCTGTCAAACCAATCGGACAAGGTGGTTTTGGCAAAACCTTCTTAGCTGTGGATGAGGATAAACCCTCAAAACCACGCTGCGTAATTAAGCAATTTTATCCCCAATCTCAAGGCACTAGCACTCTGGCAAAAGCTGTAGAGTTATTTAACCAAGAAGCGGTGCAGTTAGATGAATTGGGCAAACATCCGCAGATTCCCGAATTACTGGCATATTTTACCCAAGAAAATCGGCAGTATCTTGTACAAGAATTTATCGACGGGGAAAACTTAGCCCAGGAATTAGCACATAAAGGTGCTTTTAGTGAAACGCAAATTTGGCAACTATTAAACGATTTATTGTCAGTTTTACAATTTTGTCATGCTAGACACGTAATTCACCGCGATATTAAGCCAGAAAATATTATTTTACGCGAAAGCGATCGCAAACTAGTATTAGTAGATTTTGGGGCTGCTAAATCTACCACTGGTGCTGCCTTAAATAAAACTGGTACTAGTATTGGTAGTCCAGAATATGTTGCCCCTGAACAAATGAGAGGTAAAGCTATTTTCGCCAGCGATATTTATAGTTTGGGTGCGACTTGTATTAATTTATTAACAGTGCGATCGCCCTTCGATTCTTATGATACTAACAACGATACTTGGGTATGGCAGCAATACTTGCAAACTCCCGTCAGCAATCATTTGAGTCGCATTCTCAACAAGATGCTAGAAAGTATTCCAATTCGGCGTTATCAAACTGTAGAAGAAGTTCTCAAAGACTTAAATAAATACTCGCCAGCAGCATCAAAGCCAGCGGTTACACCAAAACCCATCCCTCAATCACCACTCAATTCTCCACCCAATTTTGTATCGAAATCTCCTAGTGAACTCGATCGGGAATTAGAAGAAATGAAAACCCAATTTATGGGTAACAACAAACCTCAACCAAATAAAATACAGCCACAAAACGCCACACCTCAGCCTTCTAGTAAAAGCAAAATAGATGAAGAATTAGAAGAATTAAAAGCCAAATATCTTGGAAAGAATAATACACAAAATCAATGATAAAACCAAATATCAAAAGCCTCTATTACATCACACATATTGAAAATTGGCCCTCAATACTTCAAAGAGGTATTAGCTTAACAATGAATAATTAACAATTAACAGTGATTGACAAAAAAAGTGACTCTCAAAGAGCCACTTTCAAATTTACAAACTAAAACTCTCTAAACTTTTGGAGAAGTTGTAGGTGTTGTAGGTGTAGTTGGTTCTGAAGTTTGCAGATCTCTTGGTGTAGAAGTTTGCACTGATGCTTCAGAAATCGGCGTCCATTCGGTGTGGAAAGCTCCGGGCTTATCAAGTCGCTCGTAGGTGTGCGCTCCGAAGTAGTCGCGTTGGGCTTGAGTGAGGTTTTGGGGCAAGCGATCGCGTCGATAGCTGTCAAAATAATCTAATGACGCACTGAATGCTGGCACTGGAATTCCCAGTTTTGCTGCTGTTGCCAACACTTCGCGCCAAGCTGTTTGTCTGTCGAGAATCGTCTGCTTGAATTCCGGGGCTAATAGCAGGTTGGGTGGCGCTGGATTTTCGTTAAATGCCTTCTTAATCTTATTCAAAAATCCAGCACGAATAATACAGCCACCCTTCCAAATCCGCGCCATTTCACCTAAATTCAAGTTAAAATTATAGGTTTTTGAAGCTGTAGCTAGCAGTGCCATGCCCTGAGCGTAAGAACAGATTTTCGAGCAATAGAGGGCATCCCGCACCATGTTGATAAAGGCTTTGGTATCCCCCTCATACTTGCCAGAAGGGCCTGTAAGTATCTTGGATGCTGCTACCCGTTCTTTTTTGAAAGAAGACATGATCCGGGCGTTCACCGCCGCAATGATTGTTGGTACAGCAACACCCAAATCCATTGCAGTTTGCACTGTCCAGCGTCCGGTTCCCTTTTGCCCTGCGGCATCAACAATCAAATCGACTAAGGGTAGATTTGTTTCTGGGTCAATGTAGGGGAAAATCTTTGCCGTAATTTCAATCAAAAACGAATTGAGTTCGTCGGTAGTGTTCCATTCGGTAAAAACTTCGTGTAGCTGATTATGGTCTAGTCCAGCAACATTTTTCAGCAAGTCGTAGGCTTCAGCAATCAGCTGCATATCGCCGTACTCAATGCCGTTGTGTACCATTTTGACGTAGTGACCGGCGCCACCAGGGCCGCAATAAGTTACGCAAGGACCATCGTCAACTTGGGCAGCAATTTTATTAAAAATTGGCGATAGATACTCATAGGAGCTTTCTGTACCTCCTGGCATGAGTGAAGGGCCATTTAGCGCACCTTCTTCACCACCGCTAACACCCATCCCGATAAACCGAAGTCCAGCCGGTTCTAATTCTTGAGTGCGTCGTTCCGTATCTTCAAACCAAGAGTTGCCACCGTCGATAATGATATCGCCTTCATCTAGCAAAGGTTTAAGTTGAGAAATCACCGCATCTACTGGCTTACCAGCTTGCACCATCACTAGAATTTTGCGGGGACGTTCCAATAAGGCAACGAATTCTTCTAGAGTAAAGGCGGCTTTGACGTTCCGTCCTGGCGCACGCTGCGCCATAAACGCATCCGTTTTTTCTCGGGAGCGGTTGTAAACTGCAATTGGGAAGCCATTGCGCTCCACGTTGAGAGCGATGTTCTCACCCATAACGGCTAATCCAATCACACCAAAGCTTTGTAGTGTCATAAAAAATTTCTGGCTAACTCTTGCAGATCCTTTTACTTTAAGGGTAGTCCGATATTTTCCGTTCTCCCCTAAAGAAGACCTTAAGACTTGAATAAATGACAAAAATCCACAACTAACAGGGATAATTGATTTTAAATTGTATCTAAATCAACAATTGACTGGCAAAATTTGCAAAATTGAAATAATCAAAGGACGCAGTAAGGAGTAACCAAATAATGCTGGCATTTGTCCTAGCTTTGGTAGTGGGTCTTGGTAGTTTAGCCATTTACATAGCAGCTTTCTTTTTCCCAGAAATCCACCGCAAGAATGACTTTATCTGGAGTGGCGTAGGATTATTCTACGCTTTAGTCTTATGGGTGTTTGCGCCACGTATTATTGGGGGTTTGTTGCTCGGTCATGTGGCTAGTGTGGCTCTTTTGGTCTGGTTTGGCTGGCAAACTCTATCATTACGTCGGCAATTGACTCCACAGGCACAACAAACCCAAGTACCCAGTGCTGAGACGGTAAAAACTGGCATTCAAGAACAGGTGAATAAGTTGTCCCTTCAGGAACGGCTGGGCCAGTTGCAAAAAGGTCTTGGTAGTACCTTCAGTGGCGCAAAAGACAAAGTGCAACAGACTGTGAGTAAAAAGACACCCACAACCCCCAAACCTGAAGATATTATCTCTGTAATATCAGAGAAACCTGCTGTTGAGATTATTGACAAAACTATTGTCATACCAGAACCACCAGCAGAGGAGACAGTTATTACCGAAACCGAAGCAAAAACTGAGAGTGTACCAGAAGCGATTCCACCACATCCCCCATCTCCTGAACTGGTGGAAGCAGCGCAACCAGATTTTGAAATTGAGGATAAGCAACCGATTCCTGTAGAAGAAATTGCGCCGGATGCGGTACTCGCTCCCCCAGCAGAAATGCCACCGGAAGCAATACCGCCTAATCAAGGTAGTTGAATGCAGTGAAACCCAGCGTTAACCTAATATAATGTTGGGTTTCACTATTTCCATCAGGCTTATTTTAGGGCTAATTTCAAACGCTAATTCAGAACGATAGAAGCACACATCAAACGCTAAAAAGAAATTCATGTGTCCTAAAATCAATGGGGCGTTTCTATCTCTTGTCCAAGCAAAAGCTAGCTCTACTGTCGGAAATTGCTCAACATTCGCCATCAACACCAATGCCCTTGCCTCAAATCTAGCCAGATTACCAGCTAATGGAACAGAGAGTCTTTGACGTTCCCAAACTGCTCCCAGCCTTAACCCGATTTCGTAGGGCAATACGTTGACAGTAGAACCAGTATCTAGTAAACCTGATACATTTACCGAACGATTTTCATAAGTGAGAACTAGCGGTAGATAAGGCAGCGTACTTAATGCACCGAGTTCTGGATTTACCTCAGTAAATGCAAATCTAACTTTATCAACCATGTGTTGCCGCTTTTTCTTCTGCCAGTGCCTTCGCTAAAACAGCAGCAGCTTCAAAAGAATCATATAAGCCAAGACTTGCTACTTTGTCCTCAGCATCCAATGGAACTAAACTTGATTCCTTCAACAATTCGGCTGCCAGGAAATGTATTAGTAAGAGTTTATCAGTGTGGGATAATTCTTTAACTAGCGGTATGAGTTCGGTAAGAAGCATAAGTTAAGGCTTTAATGAATTTAGATAAATTTTAGAGCATAGTTTGGGAAATGCTTTTAACTAACTAGAAATAACAATTATGAACATCCAACTTAAAGCGGAATACGAGCAATTTATACAAACCCGAATTGCTACAGGTAGATATGAAAATGCTGAAGATGTGATTGCTAAAGCATTGAAACTGCTGGAAGAATGGGAGAAGGGTTATCAGGAATGGGAAGAAGAAACCCATAAAAAAATAGCTGTTGGGCTTGCTTCTATTGAACGTGGAGACGTAATAGATGGTGAAGTGGTGATGGCGCGACTCTCAGAAAAATTACGCAAAGCGCGTGAGACTCAAGGATAATGGAATATTTTATTGCCAAAGAAGCAAGCCAAGATTTAGATGAAATTTTGGATTATTTTCTGGTTCGCAATATCAACGCAGGGGAAAGATTTATTCAAGGATTTAATAAGAAGTGCCAAAACATAGCTCAATTCCCAAATATAGGACGAAGCTACCCAAATTTTGATCCAAGCCTTAGAGGGTGTTTGAAAAGTAGGTCAGGGTGTAAAAAAGCTCTCTCAGTATAAGCTGTGAATAGAAAGAACACAGCATTGAGAGAGTAGCATGAGTAAAGCATACCCCAGTAATTTGACCTATACCCAATATCAATTTCTCTGTGAGATGCTTCCAGAAGCAAAAAAAGGTGGTCGTAAGCGTGAAGTCGATATTTGGTCAGTCCTGAACGCGATTTTTTACATTCTGCTAGAAGGGGTGCGATGGCGATCGCTACCAGAGGACTTTCCTGCTTGGCAAACTGTATATACGTACTTTCGTAACTGGCGCAGGGATGGAACTTGGATGAAGATTCATGATAATCTGCGAGAATGGACGAGAATCGAAGAAGAACGCCATCCAAGTCCGTCAGAAGCCATCATTGATAGTCAAAGTGTCAAAAGTGCAGCGATGGTGAGTCAGGAAGTGGGCTTTGATACAGGCAAAAAAATTAAAGGACGCAAGCGGTTTATGACCGTTGATACGTTGGGATTAGTGCTGCAGGTGTTGGTCACCGCCGCCAATGTGCCAGAGCGGTCAGGTGGTAAACAAGTGCTCAAGCGCGTCAAAGAAATGGGCAATAAGGTTTCTCGCTTGACGACCATTTGGACTGATGGCGGCTTTGATGGTCCAGCCTTTATGATGTGGGTGATGGACACTTGCCGTTGGATTGTGCAGGTGGTGCTGCGACCAGAGCAAACTAAGGGCTTTGTCTTGCTCAAAAAGCGATGGGTGGTGGAGCGCACTTTCGGCTGGCTGATGGGGTGTCGCCGATTGCTTAGAGATTATGAACTTCTACCGGAAACATCGGAGACGTTTATTTACCTTGCCATGATCCGGATCATGGTGAGGCGATTAGCATAAAATTTGACCCCTCAAAACTTTTCAAACATCCTCTTAGACGCTCCTAACTTTCACGAAGAAACAACTTTCAAATGTGAGCCATGATGAGATAGGTAGCTGGAGTTAATCACCCGATTACGCCCAGAATTTTTAGCCTGTAATAGACATTGATCGGCACGATACAGCAGACTTTCTCCTTTCTCATCATCCTCAGCTTGCAGAGAGGCTGTACCCAAACTAATGGTGACATTAATTGTCAGTTTATTGTTGAGTGCAAATGGTTCGTCGCTGACTACGCGATTGAGACGACGGGCTACTAATAATGCTTCCTCATCGGTAGTGTTAGCCAGAAGAATTACAAATTCTTCGCCACCATAGCGGAATGCTGTATCTTGACAGCGCAGATTGTGGCGCAAGCGCTGACATAATACTTGCAAAATGCGATCGCCTACTAAATGCCCATGAGTATCGTTAACTTTTTTGAAATGATCTACATCCAGAATAATCAAACTCAGGGAAGTTTTTTGGGCCCTGGCTCTTTGAATTTGTCTGGGCAAGTCCCATTCTAAAGCACGACGATTATTTAATTCTGTCAACGAATCTGCTAAGGCGATCGCAGATAACATATCATTTGTCCGAATCAAATCTCGGTATTTTTGTGCTTTCCGCAAACCAACTGTCAATTGAGCAAGTATTAATCCATGATTGGCAGTCAACTCTGCCAAGCTATAGTCTGTTTTTTCTTCAATAAGATGCCAAATATATGCATCGGCTCCTTGCTTTAGGGCCGCAGCACTCATCTCTAATTCCCTGTGCCAACCCTTATTTCTATCATTCAACTGTTGAGAACGATCCTCGAAGAGAATACAGTATATCCACGATAGTTTTGTCTGTTCTTTCAACCAACCGCAGAGTTCCATACTGCTATCCAGGCTAGCTTGCACCAAGATTATATCGGGGGGTGTTGTTTTAATCCGCGATACTGCTTGATCCAAATTGTCCATAACTTCTATACTAAAAGCAGTCGCATAACGGATCTGATCTGGAAGTGTAGCGATAAAATTATTTTTTCCAAAGATCAGAATAGAAATATTCATTGCTTTATTTTTTATCCTATTTAAGTTTTAAAGAAATTCACTTGGGTAACTACTACTCTTGTCGTCTAATACTAAATATGATGCTTCCGGCTAAATTATATTTTTTGACATCTTGTTTTTTGAGCATCGATTAAACAGTACATTTCCAAATTAAATCTCATTTTCAGAATTTATATTTGTTACTAATCTACTACTACCGTTTCGAAAATATTCATTTATAACAACTAATGTCTTCTTTACAGTTTATTTTTAAAACAGTAAAAACACTGAATATTATTTAATGGATAAAAACTCTTGCTGTAGTTTCTTAAGTACTATTTCCCTGATGAAATTACCGAAATAAATAGTTTGTAATAACCATTGCAGCAAGCAGATAAATTTATTCTCAAATAGAAAAACAAAGAAAATATAAAAATTTTTCATTGAATTATTAAATCCCAAATTTTATTATGTAATGAAAAATGTCATTTCCCATAAAGTTTTTTAGCCTTTTCCTTTAATAACTAGGCCTTTACCAAATATTAAGAAAGTATTTAAACTGCATATAAAAATACACAGCAATGACTACCTACTGCGATGTACAGTAGCTCTTTGGAGCTAATAGTCCCTCTAAATAAAGACAGATATTGTCGGGTGAAAATTTATAATTTAACTGAGAATGAACCAAAATCAAACAATGCGTTGACAGTCAAAATAAAATATTTCTGCCTACACTTTATCTGTATTTGTCTATTTACTTAATTCACATCTTTTTTATTTACTGCAACATCATAAATCGGGAAAACAAAGCTAAATAAAAACTTGATGTCAAAACCTGCCCCTACTTGGGGAAAATTATTTCGATTCAGCCCTTCTACGGGCGGAAAAAATATAAAAAATTTTGTTTGCGTCGCCTGAGATATTAAAATCTAAACTTCTGTGAAAAGCTGGAATCAGATCAATAACCTTCTATAGCGTGACCAGCAGCAACAATTACTTGTTTGATTGACTCCTCAGAAGCTTCCGACTCTACCGTGACAGTTTTAGCGTTAACATCTACATCCACTTTGGCTTTAGGTTCCATAACGTGCCTATACTAAGTAATTATTTCTATGCATCCCCCAAAAGGAATATTTGATACTTTCAGTTTTAGTGCCATTTGCTACCTCAGTATGGGAATTTTAAAGTATTTCTTAATGATTAATCTTAAGCAGCTGAATACGATGTCTACGAGGGGCTACGCTTATGTGCATCTTGCCAAGGTCAGGCATTAGCTTAATAGCATCCTAGTAACTGCATATATGTCACTCACTTACAGAATTCGCTGGCAGTAATATTAAACAAAATGCAAGAATATATAAAGCTATTTATGAAAATACACCTACTTAGTGCCGCTACGCCCAAGTCGAAATTCTAAAGTCTAAAGTTAAAAACACCTATGTCTTCAAATCCCCAGTACCTAAGCGGTAACGAAATTCGCAACATATTTCTCGACTTCTTTGCCCAACGGGAACACCAAATTCTCCCAAGTGCCTCCCTCGTGCCAGAAGATCCAACCGTGCTGCTGACGATCGCGGGGATGCTACCATTTAAGCCAATATTCTTAGGGCAGCGCACACCAGAATTTAAACGGGCTACGACTTCACAAAAGTGTATCCGCACCAACGATATCGAAAATGTCGGACGCACCAAACGGCATCAGACGTTTTTTGAGATGCTGGGCAATTTCAGCTTTGGTGATTATTTTAAAGAACAAGCGATCGCTTGGGGTTGGGAAATCTCCACACAAGTCTTTGGCATTTCCCCACAAAATCTCGTCGTCAGCGTTTTTAAAGATGATGATGAAGCCTTTGGAATTTGGCGCGATCAAATCGGTGTGCCGATAGCGAGAATTAAACGCTTGGGCGAAGATGATAACTTTTGGGCATCTGGCCCTACTGGCCCTTGTGGCCCTTGTTCAGAAATTTATTACGACTTCCACCCAGAACGCGGTGACGAAAATATAGATTTAGAAGACGATTCCCGGTTCATTGAGTTTTACAACCTCGTCTTCATGCAATATAACCGGGATGCGTCTGGGAATTTAACGCCACTGCAAAACAAGAACATCGACACCGGCATGGGTTTGGAGAGAATAGCGCAAATCCTCCAAAAAGTACCCAATAACTACGAAACTGACCTGATTTTTCCAATTATCCAAACAGCAGCGCAAATTGCTGGCATTGATTACCACAGCAGTGATGAAAAAACCAAAGTTTCTCTAAAAGTGATTGGCGATCACATTCGTTCTGTTGTCCACATGATCGCCGATGAAATTCGCGCTTCCAACGTGGGACGGGGTTATGTGCTGCGGCGATTAATTCGGCGGGTAGTGCGTCATGGGCGATTAATTGGGATTTCTGGCGAATTTACTACCCAAGTTGCCGAAACTGCGATCGCTCTTTCGGAATCAGCTTACCCTAATGTGCGTCAGCGAGAAGCAGCAATTAAAGCTGAGTTGCAACGGGAAGAATCGAATTTCCTCAGAACTCTGGATAGAGGCGAAAAACTCCTAGAAGAAATCATCCAAGAGGTGAAACAGCGAGGGGAAACTCAAATTAGCGGTGAGAGTGCATTTACCCTTTACGATACATACGGATTTCCCCTCGAACTTACTCAAGAAGTTGCTGAAGAAAATAATCTCACAGTCGATGAAGCTGGATTTGATGCCGAAATGCAAAAGCAGGTGGAACGTGCCAAAGCAGCACATGAAACCATCGATTTAACTGTGCAAGGTTCTCTCGACAAATTAGCAGAACACATCCACGCTACGGAATTTATCGGATATACCCAACCTGCAGCGACTGCAAAAGTCGAAGCGATTTTGGTAGAAGGTGTTTCCCAAGAGGAAGCAGAAGCGGGAACAGAAGTGCAAATTGTCCTTGACAAAACGCCATTTTATGCTGAATCTGGGGGACAAATCGGCGATCGCGGTTATATCTCCGGTGATGGTATCGTTGTTCGCGTAGAAGACGTGAAGAAAGAATCTGATTTCTTTGTTCACTTCGGACGCATCGAACGCGGTACACTGCGCGTAGGCGATCGCGTCACCGCCCAAATCGATCCGGCTTGTCGCCGTCGCGCCCAAGCTAACCATACCGCAACGCACCTATTGCAAGCGGCATTGAAAAAAATTGTTGATGAAGGCATATCTCAAGCAGGTTCTCTAGTTTCCTTTGATAGGTTGCGCTTTGACTTCAACTGTCCCCGTGCGTTGACAGCAGAGGAAGTTCAACAAGTTGAGGAACAGGTGAACAGTTGGATTGCTGAGGCTCATGCTGCAAAGGTAGAAGTATTACCTTTAGCTGAGGCAAAAGCTAGGGGTGCTGTTGCCATGTTTGGCGAAAAATACGGTGAGGAAGTGCGCGTGATTGACTTCCCTAGCGTATCAATGGAACTATGCGGTGGAACTCACGTAAGTAATACTGCTGAAATTGGCGTCTTCAAGATTATCTCGGAAGCTGGCGTAGCTTCTGGGGTGCGGCGGATTGAAGGTGTTTCGGGACCAGCAATACTCGATTATCTCAATCTGCGCGATAAAGTAGTTAAAGATTTGAGCGATCGCTTTAAAGTTAAACCCGAAGAATTACCAGACAGAATCACAAGTCTGCAAAGCGAACTGAGAAATAGCCAGAAGGAATTAGAAACCTTAAAGGTACAGTTAGCGATCGCTAAATCAGACAGCTTGCTACAAACAGCAGAAAGCGTAGGCGATCATAAAATTATTGTCGCCCAATTAGAAGATGTCGATCCAGAATCATTGAAAACCGCAGCCGAACGCTTGTTGCAAAAAATCGGTAACGGTGCGGTGGTACTGGGTTCTGTTCCGGAAGTTGGGAAAGTTAGTATAGTTGCAGCTTTTAGTTCAGAAGTGAACAAAAAAGGTTTGCAAGCTGGTAAATTTGTGGGTGCGATCGCTAAAATCTGCGGCGGAGGTGGCGGCGGAAGGCCGAACTTAGCCCAAGCCGGCGGACGCGATGCAAGTAAATTACCAGATGCGTTAGCACAAGCGGAAAGTGATTTAAAGTCCGCATTAGGTTAATAAGCTGCTAACGCGAAACCTAATCTCCAAGCCCCATTTTCTATAGAACTTAGGCACACGCACTCAGGGGCAATTCATAAATTGCCCCTACTTAAAAATCAGGGTTTTAACTATTAGTTTGCATAAGCCCTGTTTTCTCTTCAAGGCAAATATATTGTTATTTATTATTCCCCTCTGCCCCCCTGCACCTCTGCTCCTCTGCCCCTCGGTAACAGAGCGTAGCCGAAGTGCTGCCCCCTACTTCCTCCCCATTCCCCAGATATGCTTCAGACTTTTCTATAATAATTAAGTCAGTCCCGTCATCAAAAACAGCCTGTGACTACCACTCCCCTATCTCCAAGTTCAACTGCTCAGGTTCCAGATACGCTAGGCCGCTTCGGACGCTTTGGCGGTAAGTATGTACCTGAAACGCTCATGCCTGCCCTAGCTGAATTAGAAACAGCTTATCAGCAATATCGCAATGACCCTGGTTTTCAAGCAGAACTACAGCAGTTGTTACGGGACTATGTAGGACGTGCGACACCATTGTATTTTGCTGAACGCCTGACTGCTCATTATGCCCGACCCGATGGTACCGGGCCACAAATTTACTTAAAACGTGAAGATTTAAATCATACTGGCGCTCACAAAATCAATAATGCCCTTGGTCAGGTATTGTTGGCGAAACGCATGGGTAAACAGCGGATTATTGCTGAAACGGGTGCCGGACAACATGGAGTTGCTACAGCCACAGTTTGTGCGCGTTTTGGGCTGGAATGCGTAATTTATATGGGCGTTCAGGACATGGAACGCCAAGCTTTGAATGTTTTTAGAATGCGGCTGATGGGGGCAGAAGTGCGTCCGGTAGAGGCGGGAACCGGAACTTTGAAGGATGCTACTTCGGAAGCAATCCGTGATTGGGTGACAAATGTGGAAACTACTCACTACATCCTGGGTTCGGTAGCAGGGCCTCATCCTTACCCAATGATGGTACGTGATTTCCATGCAGTAATCGGCGAAGAAACCCGCGCCCAAGCAATGGAAAAGTGGGGTGGATTACCTGATATTCTCTTGGCTTGTGTCGGTGGTGGTTCCAATGCGATGGGACTATTCTATGAGTTTATAAATGAGTCTTCTATACGCTTCATTGGGATTGAGGCAGCCGGGGAAGGTGTCAATACCGAAAAACACGCCGCAACCTTGACAAAAGGACGGATTGGTGTATTGCACGGAGCCATGAGCTACCTACTGCAAGATGAAGATGGGCAAATCATTGAGGCACACTCAATTAGTGCGGGGTTAGATTATCCCGGTGTGGGCCCAGAACATAGCTATTTAAAAGATACTGGTCGCGCTGAATACTATAGTGTGACGGATGCAGAAGCTTTGGCGGCATTCCAGCGATTGTCGAAATTGGAGGGGATTATCCCAGCATTGGAAACAGCCCATGCGATCGCTTACCTCGAAACCCTCTGTCCTCAACTAACCGACAGTCCTCGGATTGTAATTAACTGCTCTGGACGTGGTGACAAAGATGTACAAACGGTAGCCAAGTTATTGTATCCAGGGTAAATCTACATAAAATATCTGGGAAAAAACAATAATGGATCAACAATTCCAACACCCAATGTTACCGCAACCCACTCATGACGAGTTGGCACGCCAAAACTTTGTGCAAACTATGAGAATGCACATTTTCAGGAATATCCTTCCTGGTAATAAGGAAGTTTATGAAAAACTAGCGAAGCCGAAGTTTGAACAAGAACATCAGCGTCCTCCCCAGAATCGTTATGAAATTCGGGAAGTAATGCAGCACCAACCCTATTATCGCTGGACTAATGCCCTGAAGCGCATCAGCCAGGAAATGTTATGGGATGCTGTAAATGCCAACGTTGACAGACAACTGCCAGAGTTGATTGAGCGTGCCAAAGATAAAGGTGGTGAACTGGGTACTTTAACCCTCGACCCAAATTTTCAAATACCTGCTTATCAAAAGGCTGTAGACATTCACTGTATGCCCGGAGGATATCACAGTGAATTCACTGCTGATGATGTCGCAGCTGGTGCAACTTATGATCGCGGCGCTTACGTTTATGGGCTAGGTTGGTTGGGGCCTCTCAACGATGATATGGGGCTATCTATAGTCCAAAACTACCTTTTAGCAGAGTTTCCCAACTTTAGACCGAGAAAAATCCTCGATATGGGATGTTCTATTGGCAATAGCACATTACCTTATGTCGATGGTTTCCCAGATGCAGAAGTGCATGCCATCGATATAGGTGCATCTATCCTGCGTTATGCTCATGCAAGAGCCGAAGCCTTGGGAAAACGGGTACACTTCTCTCAGCAAAATGCTGAACATACTAACTTCCCCGATGAATCATTTGACTTAGTGGTTTCTCACATTTTGCTACATGAAATCCCCCCGTCATCTGTGCGTAAAGTTATGCAAGAGTCTTATCGTCTACTAGCTCCTGGTGGCATGATGATTCATCTGGAAGCACCCCTGTATCATCACATGGATCTTTATACACAGTTTATGTCTGATGGGGAAACCGTTAACAACAACGAACCCTTTTGGAGTGCTGTACGCGATTTAGATTTGGTGCCGCTAGTTACTGAGGCTGGTTTTTCAGCAGATAAGACATTCGAGAAATTTGTCCCAAATGGGGCATGGAGAGCAAAAGAAACTAATGGCCTGGTTAAAAATCGTAACTCAGCCACCCAAGGCACTTGGTTTCTCGTTGCTGCAACTAAGTAAGCAGAGAAAGTTTCGTAATACTTCGGCTACGCTCAGTACAAGTTCGTAATCGGCTATGGCCTGCTACGAAGAAAGTAATTCGTAATTGAGAAAGTCAGATTTTATCTGGCTTTCCTCGTTTTGTATGTCTAGTCATATTTTTGGAGAATTGGTATCAGGATGACAAAAATAGCCAAGGGTAAACGACCTGTTTACTTAGAAAATTCGCAAACTGATAAATTGTTAACGATCGTCATGGCCTTGACTGGTGAGGTGTCCGTCCTGCATGAGCGGCTAGACACCATTGAACGGTTGCTAGAGGTGAAAGGTATTTTATCGACTAGTGAGATTGAAGCTTACGAGCCGGATGTGAAAGTAAGCAAGGAACGGGAACAGTGGCGTGCAGAATATATTGCACGGGTGTTGCGTGTGATACAGGAAGAGTTAGAACCACTTAAATAAGCCTAGTTTAAATTACGTAGAAATTTGGCTGAATAAATCCAGCCATTTTTTATCCGACATTCTGCATCTTCAACTATTACAATCGGTTTTTACTGCTTTTCTGATATAAAAAAGCTATTTAATATACTTAAGTACAGTAAAATAGCTGAATTTATGAAGATGAATAAGCATCATCTAGAACTGATAAATTTAAAAAATTCTAGTAATTACACTATAGTACAGTCTAAATACGGAATCTGGGATAAAAAGAATCATACTAATGGTAGAAGATAACTATTGATTAAACAGAAGTATTTTTGCGTCAAATCGTGTATTTAAACGTTTGATAGGAGTTTTTGAGCAAAAAAGCCCACAAATAAAGCTATTTAGACCTATAAGCAATTTGTCACATTGATAATCGTTGGTTACATTGTCTAAAACTTTACTACCAACAAATGATCAAACAAATAGTTTACAGCGTTGCTTTAGGCACTATTGCTCTCAGTAGTGGAGCGATCGCTACTTCTGGAACAAATCCAGCTTGTACGCCAGTAC
Source organism: Nostoc sp. DedQUE12b (assembly GCF_034530835.1). Lineage (NCBI taxonomy): Bacteria > Bacillati > Cyanobacteriota > Cyanophyceae > Nostocales > Nostocaceae > Nostoc > Nostoc sp. DedQUE12b. The sequence goes on from NZ_JAVRCI010000008.1 coordinate 15,380, forward strand.
CTTCTAATGTATCGAATAACACTAATCAAGTTGCAGCAAATAGCATGGACACTGCTGCTATAGAACAGTCAATTTTTAACCAAATCAATAACTACAGAGTTTCCCAAGGGCTACCAGCGCTGACTCGTAATTCTGCCATCGATAATCAAGCCAGGATTCATAGTAAGAACATGGCTAATGGTACTGTTCCCTTTGGACATAATGGATTTTCACAACGTCTTAATGCAACCGGTGTTTCTTACAGAGGAGGTGCTGAAAATGTTGCTTACAACCAGGGATATAGCGATCCTGCCACAATGGCTGTTCAAGGCTGGCTCAAAAGTCCAGGGCATCTTGCCAATATCAGAGGTAATTATAATTTGACGGGGATTGGTGTCGCCAAAAACAGTCAAGGCGCAATCTACTTCACACAAATATTCATTCGCTCATAGGTTTGACGCGATGTGCAACTTAATATTCTGACCTCACTTCCATTGCTCTCTGCTGCAAATAGAGAAAGGCTTTGAATTCTACCCATTCCTTATTATTAGGCAAGGAGATTAGGTTTGAGTAAAAATTGCACACAGCGTTAAATTTGGTAAAGTTGAGGTTTTTTCTCAAATTCCCCAGACTTTAACCTGTTAGTAAAGCTTTTGCTTGATAATTCATGAAAATCTGAAATTATTAGCAAAATTAACCGTGATTTTCATGAAGCCGATCGATTAAAGTAGTGATAATTGGACATGATTGTTTGTGTTACTTGTAAAGGATGTAGCCAAATTGCCGAAATTCATCATTACTTAATAGTATTGTGGTATATATCTTCGGAACAATAAGGTAGAGTAGAAGTCTTATATCTCTACACATTACGCAATTCTCCATGTTCCGACAAACTGCTTTTGGCATCGCTTTAAGTGCGCTTGTCCTTGCTAGTGGATTAACGACTGCTCCGATACCAAATCATACTTCTACGAATACATCCACCCGTAATAAGCTGTTGTCGCTTTTTTCTAGTCAGGCTGCAATATCGACTCCTACTTTTAAAACTACTGAGCTAGAAAAATCAGTATTTGACCAAATTAATCGATATCGGGTTTCTAAAGGACTGCCAAAGTTGACTTTAAATACAAATTTGACTCGACAGGCTAGAATTCATAGTCAAAATATGGCTAAAGGCAAAACCCCATTTAGCCATCAGGGATTTGAAGGGCGAGTTAAAGCTATCCCTATTCGCTACAACAGTGCAGCGGAAAATGTAGCTTTTAACCGGGGATATAGCAACCCCGTCGAGGAAGCTGTTAGTGGCTGGATCAAAAGTCCTGGACACCTAAAGAACCTTAAAGGGAATTACAACCTGACTGGAATTGGCGTTGCTACTAATAATCAAGGCGAAGTCTACCTAACACAACTGTTTTTTCGGGCTAGGTAGATTTAATTTTTGATTTTTTTGCACAATAATAATGTAGTGTCTGACAAGACTTTTTTCTACTGGACACTGCTATTATTTTTTAACAATTGATGACATTACCAGATTTTCAGGTAAGCGATCGCGATCTCAGTGACGCAGCCCTTAACCAGTATTTAGAATCTACAGCGATCGCAGTTGATACAGAAACGATGGGATTATTGCCGCTGCGCGATCGCTTGTGTCTCGTCCAGCTGTGCAATCCAGAAGGGAAAGTGACTGCAATCCGTATAGCCAAAGGACAAGCTGACGCCCCCAATTTAAAAAAACTCTTGGAAGCAGTCAATGTTGTAAAAGTGTTTCACTTTGCTCGATTTGACTTGGCCACTTTGCAAGCCAATCTGGGGATTCAGGTAGGGCCAATTTTTTGCACCAAAATTGCCAGTAAATTAGCCCGTACTTACACAAATCGCCACGGACTCAAAGATGTAGTGCAAGAGTTAGAACAAGTGGAACTAGATAAAAGCTCTCAAAGTTCTGATTGGGGTAACGCCGTTAGCTTATCTGAAGCTCAACTAAGTTATGCTGCCAATGATGTGCGCTATTTACTTAGCGTGCAGCAGAAGCTAATACAAATGCTCAAACGAGAAGAACGTTGGCTAATTGCTCAAGAATGTTTTGAGTTTCTACCAACGATAGTTTCCTTAGATTTATTGCAATTCAAGGATATATTTGAACACTAATCGAATAGGAATGAGAAGTAGGGAGTGGGGAATTGTGACAAAAAATTTTTATTGTTCGTCAATCCCAACTAGTGATACGTCAAGCTGAAATTGATAGGTAAGCAAGTTCGTAGTAAGGACTAAAGTCGTTATTTTCCAAGCACTAAAGTGCTTACTACAAACCCTCATACTAAGTTACAGCAGATTTCAAGGAAAGTGTTGTACACAAAGATTCGTCTCAAAACCAGGTATGTATAAAGTCTGTTTTACTTCTGGATTCTGACCGGAGGCGGAGCATCTCCGGCTCCGCTCCTGAATTCTGAATTCTGCTGTATTTTTGCCTAAGAGCCAACATTGGAATCATTGCTGTCTCCAGGAGTTTTAGATTCACTAGCAGCTTCCTTGATGTTACTTGCTCCCTCTTGAATGCCTTCTTTGAGGTTACTTGCTCCCTCTTGAATGCCTTCTTTGAGGTTGCTTGCTTGCTCTTGAATACCTTCTTTAAGGTTACTGGCTCCTTCTTGAATGCCTTCCTTAAGGTTACTTGCTCCCTGTTTAATAGATTCCGTGGCGCTAGTACCGCCCTTTTGCAGATTTTCTTGGTGGTTTTTTAGCCGATCTACAACATTGTAGTCATCTGCGCCTGGGGGAGTTTTTGATTCAATAATTCCTTCTGTTGGCCCACCGATCGCCTTCCATGCGGCAAGACCACCTTTGAGTTGGGAGACATGCTCAAATCCATTAGAACGCAGTTGTTGTGCGGCTTGGGCAGTTTCTTGATCGTTGGCACCGTAAATGTAAATATCACGGCTCTTATCCAAAGAAGGTACTGCACGCGCTACCAATTCATCTGCTGGCATTGGCATTGCTCCCAAAATGTGACCTTCGTTGAAGGTCTGGCGATCGCGCACATCAAGGATTGTAAAAGCCGGCTCACCCCATTCCAGACGACTCTTGAGGGTATGAGCATCAGTTTGTGATTCTATTGGTGGTTGTGGGGGAATGATGCCGCCTACTAAATTATTAACCATAATTTTCCCTTACTCACGATACTAATAGCAATTTAGCGAATTGAAGATATTTAATTGCTCTTTCTCTGGTATGAATATTCTCAAACTATCTCCTATGGTAGATGGAGCTATCCGAAAATTTATACCAATTAATCAATTGTAAATAACGCCATTTGAGACTATGAACAAACAACTTTTTTAATGAATATAATTGAATATATTTAAGTTTTGGTTTCAGCTATTTCAATAATTTAAACATTTTTAATTTTACTAAATTACTCAAAAAGTGAGAAAAATATTAGTTTAAAATTAAAAGTATTTAGCTATAAATATAGTAATTGATACCTTTTCAATATCAGCGATCGCTAATAATAATATCTCCTCAATTTCCTGCCAAACTTGTAGATTTATATACAGTAGATTAGAAGTTTGTGAGGTACACAAGCTAAATCTGTTACCCAAATATAAAGGGTGTTTTACTCCTGAATTCTGCTGTCAGCAGTACTATTTAAACAAGCTCCCAGCAATTTATTGACATCATAGTATATTGCTAGAGCAATTCTTTTTGCTGTTGCTTTTGTCTGTTAAAACTGGTTTCGACGCCCTATATACCTTCTGGCGATGCTTTCAGTTCTGGGCTTGTCATAGCTCAGGTTGAAACTTGTAGTATAGTATATGCTTAAGAGAGCAACTACATGTAAATGCACTAGGGTAGATTTTCGTAGACCTTCTTCAAGAGATCATACTTATTGGTTATATTACAGTCGAGTAAGTAGGAGTTGAGAATCTAGATTGGCTGATAAGTTAGTTTGTGAGCCTTTATAGAGACTTAATGAATCAGGGAGTGCGTTATTCTTTTAAACTTGTAGCAATTGCCGTCGCTTCTGGATGTGTCTTTTGACTGTTTGCGATTACGGAGATGGTTTTTAATTACACCTATTCCAAATGTAAAAATTTAAAATTATACAATACAAATTCAAAATTATGCAAAAATAATGCCATAATTATAAATTTTATCGGCATGATGATGGCTGAGGTTGCGATCGGCTTCATGGAAAATCAAATGTACACAAGTACTACAGTAGCGATGGTACTCAACAAAAACACGTAAAGTTAAGCTGGCACAACAGCAAATCGCCCAATCTACAACAGACAGCATTATGGTTATGGTTACTGCTACTACTCCCAAAATTCTGATCGTTGATGACGACTTCGGTGTCCGAAATCTCGTCTATCGTTTTTTAAGCCGGAAATATCAAATAGAGTCGGCAGCAGATGGTAGGACTGCCTTATCCTTGTTTGAGCAATTCAACCCAGCTTTAGTAATTCTAGATTGGAATTTGCCGGATGTTACTGGTTATAACCTTTGCCAAGAAATGCAGAGTCGTACTAATGTTTTAGTGCTAATACTGACTAGTAGGACTGACGAGGCTGATAAAATTAAAATCTTAAGCGCAGGTGCTGATGATTTCATGACTAAACCATTTAGTCTTGCAGAAGTTGAAGTTAGAGTAGAAGCTCTTTTGAGGCGGATACGCTACATCAATCCCTCCCCAACACAACGTATCGTTTTTAAGCAGCTAGTAATTAATCCAGAGGCCCGCGAGGTAACACTTAACGATAAAACTCTTGCCTTAACAGCGCTGGAATTTAATATCTTACATTTTTTGGCAAGTCATCCTAATCAGGCTTGGAGTCGTCCACAGCTAATCCAAAAAATCTGGGGTTGCGACTACATAGGAGATGGCCGCGTAGTTGATGTGCATATTGGTCAACTTCGCAAAAAGATGGAAGTCGACCCCAGTATACCGGAGTTTATTAAAACTGTGCGAGGCTATGGTTACAAGTTTGAAGCGCCCGACGATAATACTAGTTTTTAAAACTACTACAGAGGTGCAAACAACACTGAGATAAAAAAGAAATACTTTGAACCATGTTGGGAACTGATTTGGCCTTGCCTTGACGATTTTAAGCAAAGCTGTACTTAAAAACTATTCATTATTTTTTTTAGCCAATCTTTGACTAACTAACTCAGCCGCTAAATGTATTGCTGCTTTCATACTCGTAGCATCAGCAATTCCTTTACCCGCAATATCAAACGCTGTTCCGTGGTCGGGTGAAGTGCGAACGAAAGGAAGACCTATAGAAGTATTAACTGCCCGATCAAATGCCATCAGCTTCACAGGAATTAAGCCTTGGTCGTGGTAAAGTGCCAAGTAGCCATCAGCGGGATTTTGTACTAAAGAATTTCCATACCAAGCTTGACCAGGTTTAACCCACATTGTATCTGGCGGTATCGGCCCATCTAGTTGCAATTGTGGTCGGTTTTGTCGCTCTTGCTCCAACCAGGGAATTAACCAATCCTGTTCTTCATGTCCAAGTTGTCCCTGTTCGCCACTATGAGGATTCAACCCGGCGATCGCAATTCTCCCCTTATATATACCAAAATCTTTCTCTAAACACTCCACTAACAAATCCAGTTTTTGTGTCAACAACTGCGGTGTCAACACATCGGCTACTTGACGTAGGGGAATATGTGTGGTTGCAAGTAAGGCGCGGAGTGTCCAATTAGTATGAGGCGATCGCGCTACAAATAACATCCCAAAACGGTCAACACCTGATTTTTGTGCCAAAAGTTCCGTTTGCCCTGGATAATTATATCCTGCGGCTTTCCAAGCAGATTTAGCGATTGGCCCCGTGACAATACCATCAAATTTACCAGCCAGTGTTTGAGCGATCACATATTCCATATACGCAAAACTAGCCGCACCACTGGCTGCATTACCTATTCCTGAAATAATTTGATCTTTAATTTTTCTATCCAACTGTACATCGCTGACTAACAACTCATCTGGATTTGCCAAAGCTACTAAATTCTCAGTTAAATTCAGTTTGTAATAAATCTGTGCCAGCAAATCTCCGTTACCCACTACTGTAACGTCATATTTTTTACGAATTTCTGGCTCGGCTAAAGCTTTCAAAATCACCTCCGGCCCAATCCCCGCCGGATCTCCCAGCGTCAGTGCCAAACGCGGACGATTCTCTTTCACAAAATTTATTAAACCACCTTGATTATTTTGATACATAAAAATTCTTCATAATTATTATTATCAGAATTTTCCAATTTACCCATCTCTCCTTAATACTAGGGATTGCCTCCCAAGCAAGTAGGGATTACCTGCTAAACTAGTTTAAAATTGTTTACACAGGTCTAATCCTAGCAAGTGTTGAAAAGCTTCTGCTAGACCTAGTTTACACACCAATTTGCATAAGGAGAATCACACTAATGGGCGGCGAAATTTTGAATGCAGCTCTATTGTCTTTCGGTTTAATCTTCGTAGGCTGGGGCTTGGGCGCGTTGTTACTGAAAATTCAAGGCACAGAAGAATAATTGATTGAGTGCTGAGTGCTGAGTGCTGAGTTAGGAGTTAAGAGTTATTATTCTCCCCATTCCCTACTCCCTGCTCCCTTTTCATCAACATGAGAAAAAAGCTTGTCCGTTAATCGGACAGCTATTTTCCCATGAGTCTATCCAAATAAATTGATTTTCTGAGAAAAGATGTAAACTTTTGTTTGCATAGGTTATTCTGATAACATTCTTTTCATAAAACATTAAAATTTATTACAACCCTCATGACATTATTAATCGTCGGTGCCACTGGCACCTTAGGAAGACAAGTGGCTCGTCGTGCTATCGATGAGGGATATAAAGTACGCTGTCTTGTCCGCAGCAGTAAAAAAGCAGCTTTTCTCAAAGAATGGGGTGCAGAAGTCGTCCCCGGAAATTTGCGTTACCCCGACACTTTAGCGGAAGCTTTAGTTGGTGTAACCCAAGTTATTGATGCCTCAACCTCTCGCCCTACAGATTCACTCAGTATCAAACAAGTGGACTGGGAAGGCAAAGTAGCATTGATTCAAGCAGCAAAAGCCGCGGGTGTCGAGCGTTTTATCTTCTTTTCAATTTTAGATGCTGATAAATACCCAGAAGTGCCGCTCATGGAAATTAAGCGATGTACAGAACTATTCTTGGCTGAGTCAGGGTTGAATTATACCATCTTGCGGCTAGCTGGGTTTATGCAAGGTTTAATTGGTCAGTATGGGATTCCCATTCTGGAAGGACAGCCAGTTTGGGTAACAGGTAATTCTTCTCCCATCGCCTATATGGACACTCAGGACATTGCTAAGTTTGCAGTCCGAGCATTGAGTGTACCAGAAACGGAAAACCAAGCTTTTCCTGTAGTCGGTACTCGTGCATGGAGTGCAGAAGAAATCATCAACCTGTGCGAACGCTTATCTGGAAAAGATGCCAGAGTAACGCGGATGCCAATAAACTTACTACGTGCTGTACGGGGCATAATGCGATTCTTTCAGTGGGGATGGAACGTAGCAGACAGGCTAGCCTTTACAGAAGTATTGGCTAGTGGTAAACAGTTAAATGCTTCAATGGATGATGTTTACACAGTGTTTGGTTTAGATCCGCAACAAACCACAACCCTAGAAAGTTATCTCCAAGAGTACTTCAGCCGAATCATGAAGAAACTCAAAGAAGTAGACTACCAGAAAAATAAAAATAAAAAGCAAAAACCTAAAAAAACTCCTTTTAAACAGTCTTCAAAAGCTAATAGTCAATAGTCATTACGAAACAGACATTAGTCGTAAAACCCTAGACTCTGGATCTTTGACTCTAGATTAATGACTACATGACCAAAATGTGTAACGATTACATAATACAGAGCATCGCCTAAACTTGGATATTTGAGTGTGCCGAAAGCAGGCATTATCTACAATGACGTTAAACCGATAGCGGGCCGTGTCGCTATTGAGTTGAAAGACAAGCTAACCGCAGCCGGTTGGAATGTATGTATCACATCGAGTATCGGTGGGATATTGGGCTACCCTAACCCGGAGAGTCCTGTGTGCCACACTCCCATTGACGGTCTGACACCCCCTGGTTTTGATTCAGATATGGAGTTTGCAGTGGTATTAGGGGGAGACGGCACTGTTCTGGCAGCGTCTCGTCAAGTAGCCCCTTGTGGTATTCCACTGCTAACAGTGAATACCGGCCACATGGGATTTTTGACGGAAACTTTCCTGAATCAATTGCCCCAAGCACTAGAACAGGCAATGGCAGGTGAGTATGAAATTGAAGAACGAGCAATGCTCAATGTCAAAGTGTTTCGGGATGATTCAGTGCTATGGGAAGCCCTATGCTTGAATGAAATGGTTCTACACCGGGAACCTTTGACCTCTATGTGCCATTTTGAAATTGCCATAGGGCATCATGCGCCAGTAGACATTGCCGCAGATGGTGTGATTGTTTCCACGCCTACTGGTTCTACAGCTTACTCATTGAGTGCTGGTGGCCCAGTGGTAACTCCTGGTGTACCTGTTTTACAGCTAGTACCCATTTGTCCCCATTCCCTAGCTTCTAGAGCATTAGTATTTCCAGATACTGAATCGGTCAATATCTACCCAGTCAATATTCCTCGACTGGTAATGGTAGTAGATGGTAATGGAGGGTGCTATATCTTACCAGAAGATCGAGTATATATGGAGCGATCGCAATATAGTGCCCGATTTATTCGCCTGCAACCGCCTGAGTTTTTCCGAATTTTGCGAGAAAAATTAGGTTGGGGTTTGCCACATATCGCTAAACCAACTTCGGTAGAATTGCCATAGGGATTGGGCAGGAGGCAGGAGGCAGAAGGCAGAAGGCAGAAGTTTTTGAATTTGAATTGATTTCTCCCTCATCTTCCCACTCCCTACTCCCCAACTTACTGATTTCCTTCCAGAATTACTGGTATGGAGATTGAATTTGGAGTTAGTTATTAAGATTGCATCCGAGAATTCGATAGCTGACACCTGAACGTGCTAAAACATCCTTAGCAGCGCGTCAAATCAGAATTGCTACATCACTAAAAACTCGTAATTGCACTTTATAACTGATGTAAAGATTTTCTCTAGAATATCTTTACAATCCCAAATCCAATATCCCAAATTGTTATGACAGTTGCTCAAAGTCCTTGTGTTTTGGTGATTGAAACTGATGAGAGCCTTGCAAATCAGCTTTCTTGCGATTTGCAAGAAGCTGGTTATGAATCAATTTTGGCTCATGATGCAACGAGTGGTTTACAACACTGTCGCGATCGCCAACCTGCTTTAATTGTTTTAGACCGGATGCTAGCAGGAGAATCAGGACTCTCATTGTGCAAAAATATGAGAAGCACTGGTATGCGATCGCCTGTATTAATTTTAATGGCAAGGGATACAGTTGACGATCGTGTAGCTTGTCTAGAAGCTGGAGCGGATGATTACATCCTCAAACCTTACCGCTCAGAAGACTTTTTGAAGTTGATTCGCCTCTACTTAAAACCCGATGTGGATACCACGGAGCAATTACGCTTTGGGGATTTAATTTTAGACATAGCAACTCGCCGTGCCATACACAACGGGCGACCAATTGACTTGACAATGAAGGAATTTGAACTATTAAAATTCTTAATGGAACATCCCCGTGAAGTGTTAACCCGCGAACAAATCCTCGAAAATGTTTGGGGTTACGACTTTTTGGGTGAGTCAAATGTAATTGAAGTGTACATCCGTTACTTGCGGTTAAAAATCGAAGATGAAGGTCAAAAGCGCCTGATTCAAACAGTGCGAGGCGTAGGGTACGTTTTAAGAGAATCCTAGTATACTGTAGCGGGAGTTTGCTTATCTCCTTACCTCGTTCCCAGTTTCAGATTGGGAATGCTTTCTTTGGGTGCTGCTGCCTACCACTCAAAGGGTTTTTCGGGCTATAACACTGTAAAATTGAAGTCTAAATTACAAAATCGAAAAGCTATATGACTCGTCGGCTAAGTTTGCTCTCGATAGTGCTGAGTATTTTTCTGATGGGTTGTTCTGTGCCAACAACAGCTAAATCTCCTAGCCCCACCTCTGCCTCTGAAGCTCCAGCACCAGAGAGTTTAGGTCAAAAACTACCAATTTCTGCTAAAGCTATTGTGCCTAATGGTACAACAATTCAATTAGAGGTAGCGCAGACGCCACAACAGCAAGCGATGGGGTTGATGTATCGACCAGCTTTGCCAGATGACCGGGGGATGCTGTTTGGATTCTCTTCAGCACGGCCAGTCAGTTTCTGGATGAAGAATGTACCTGTACCCTTGGACATGGTATTTCTACATAAAGGCGTAGTTAAATATATTCAGGTTGCTGCACCTCCTTGTGCAAGTGAGCCTTGTCCTACTTATGGCCCCAATACACCAATTGATAAGGTGATTGAACTTCGTTCTGGAAGAGCTGCCGAATTGAAGTTGAAAGTGGGCGATATTCTCAAAATTGAGTTTTGAAACTCTAGTGACTTTGCGGGGATAAAAACTTGGGTAATTACTCGGTTGAGAGCCTATACGGTCAAAATATATGTTTTTTTTGTAAAAAATGTCACTGTATGTGGTCAAACAGCATTTGTAACGCTACTATTTAAAAACTGTGGTAATAATGTAAAATTCTACTGTCTCAAACCTGAAATCGCAGTATTCAGGTTTAGTCTCAAAAATATTCCCTTGGGCGTAAGTGTAAATAGTCGCCAATAAGAGAGTATAGGCTATGGAATCTTTATTACTACCTGTGTAATTAAATAAAACACAAAAGTAAATAAGATGAAGCCAATTTAATTAAGTAAAAATACTGCTTAATAAGCTAGCAGATGATTTGTATGAGAATTTTATTTCTCAGACCATCTATAGGAAGCCTCTCTTAAAGGCAGATTAACAAAAACTGTGCTGGGTGTATGGCCGATAACGGCACAGTGACAGATGAAATACTGGCTACTGTCTACCGAGTAATGGTGAACTGATATATGACAATACATTCTGCACAAGGAGGTGAGATACAAATGTCACCATCAAAATATTCTCGACTGATTCATTTTTTGCAAGAAGATTTGGCAATTTCCACAGCATCACTAGCAGTGGCGCTTCGGCATCGGGAGCAAGACCCAGGCCCTTTGGCAATGATTCTTTGGCAATATGGGTTGATTACTCTAGAGCAATTAGAACAAATTTATGATTGGCTGGAGACGGCGTAGGTTATACCAATTTTGGATTGTAGTTTTTAGACTTTGGCTTAAAAGTTTCTACCAAATGCATATTAGCAGAATCTCAAACAATACTATTTATGCCAATTTGGTATGATACTAAGTTGCCAAAGTTAGTCTTGTTTGGTGTCAAAGATACAGTGCGACTTTCTTCAAAGCAAATAATACTATCTAGGGCAACTTGGTGTCATTTAGGAGAATTGAAGTATGTCACATCAACTCTACCTTATGCAAAGGTTTCTACTCTATATACAAATTAAAAGAGCGAGTTGATAATTTAACTCGCTCTTTTGATTATTACTCAGGACTGACTAAACACTTTAACTGCTGCTGCTATACCAGAACCAGGGGTGAAGTCTTCGTAGCCAAGTTCTGTAAGGGTAACTTCTAAGGATGCTATACAGCTAAGGATATCGCGATCGCTCACAAAACCCAAGTGACCAATACGGAAAATTTTGTTGCTTAAATGGTCTTGACCACCAGCGAGGGCAATATCAAAGCGTTTTTTCATTAATGACCGAATCTTATCCGGTTGAATCCCCTGTGGTGCGACAGCCGTAATCGCCGGACTAGCAGAACTATCTGCTGCAAACAGGGGTAAATTTAACCCTTTAATCGCGGCGCGGGTAGCATTCTTCAGGCGTTCGTGTCGAGCAAAGATTGATTCCAAGCCTTCCTCTTTCATGATTCGCAACGTGGTGTGTAACGCTACGATCAAGTTCACAGGCGGAGTAAATGGAGTTGTATTTTTGGCTGTGGCTTTGCGATATTTGCCTAAATCCAAATAATATTTTGGTAGCTTCGCAGTTTTGTAAGCTTCCCAAGCTTTGGCACTGACAGAAACAAAACCCAATCCCGGCGGAATCATATAACCTTTTTGGGAACCAGAGGCGACGATATCCAAGCCCCAAGCATCCACGGGTAGATTGAATGCACCCAAGCTAGTAACGGCATCAACGATAATTAAAGCTTCACCGTGTTCTTTAACGTGGCGGTTGATTGTTTCTAGGTCATTCAACACACCCGTCGAGGTTTCGCTATGGGTAATGATTACAGCTTTGATTTGCTTTTGGGTATCTGCTTGAAGTTTTTCGGCAAATACTGCGGGGTCTAAGGGTTTTCCCCATTCCACCTTAACTTCTTCTACATTCAAACCGTAGGCTTGACCGACTTCTACCCAGCGTTCGCCAAATTTACCATTAGAACCAACTAAAATGCGATCGCCTGGAGAGAGAAAATTAATTATTCCGGCTTCTACAGCACCCGTACCACTGACATTCAGCGTCAGCACATCACTTTGAGTTTGGTGCAGCCACTTGAGGTTTTCTGTCACCTCTGCCAATATGTTGCTAAATTCACTAGTACGATGCCCAATCGGATGCTTGGCTAATGCCAGTAAGGCAGCTTCTGGCACCGGTGTAGGGCCTGGAATCATCAGCATCAGCTTATCGTTCATGTTTCTATCCTAAAAGTCAAATAAAAGTCAAAATTGTGGGAAGTCGGTTAAGTCTGATAGCAAATCCTAGATATTCATCTACAAATTCCACTCAGATTGTCACCAGCATTGTTGTATATTTTCCAAATTTATAGGAAAAGTATTGTGGGAGTTAACGATCGGTCAGCTTGACCTTTGCAATTTATACCAGACTCCAACTCAGATAAAACCTCTGTTCCAGGCAATCTTACCACACACCTAGACGCCAGGTTAAGGTGTCTGCTCGTAGGCCAACGGCTATTTTAGCTAAGGATGAAACATCTATCTAGATGAGGCACAGGTACGATAAATTCTTAAAATCTACCCATAATCCACCTCAGTTGTTTTTATAGAAAAACACGAAATCGTTTTGAACATCGCGGTAATTGTCGCTGAAAAAGTTGTGTTTTGCTTCCATGAAAGAAGTAACTCCCTACACTATACAGAAGACTTGGATGTTAGCGTTTGCTAAGAGATAAAAGATACCCAACCCAAACTTTTCAATCTATTTGGGTCAAAGATTTGTTCTTGGGTTGCCATTCTCTAAACAATACCTTCGTTTATAATTTATTTGAGTCAAAATCGCTTTGATACCAATATCCAAGCCTTTTCTAGGTTATTTGATAGCGACTAATTTGATGCAGAAGTTGAGATATCTATGCTACTAATTGCTGCACTTTTTGATACTGCACTTAGTAGTAAGCAATATCGACGGCGGGTAGTAATAAACTATAAGTTTTTATACTATACTTACAAAATTGCTACAATCGTGCTTAGTCTCCTTAGTTACTATTCACTGTGAGTCGTTTTTAACTAGTGTTCAGTTCATAAAGTGTCACTCACTAGATCCCCGGTATTCTGACAAAAGAGATATTCTTAGTTAGTGCAAGGAGTGATACCATTTCACCACATGTTTGTCACAAGTTATCCTCGTAATACTCCCTCCTGAGGGAGTGTTGCAGATTTCAAATGTTGCATCAAACGAGTGAGTTGGTATAAGCTTTTACGGAAAAGCGCTTGAGTGAGCAAAACTCTCAAGCGCTTTTTTGTGTATAAATAAAACAGTCCAACTCTCTGGGCAATAATTAAAAATGTTTTTAAATACACATATACCAGAGAAGGAACCTACTGTTATAAAAATTGTTGCAACATATACCTGATGACTCTAGCATTTGTGCGTACCATCAAAACCTTTTTAAGTTACTGGACGTACCACACGAATTAGTTTTCCTTGCAAAGGTTCTTCTTTTGCCACAGCCTCATCTATCCGTGCTGCAAATTGTTGCCAATTACGATTATTCGTGCAAACAAAAATACCGAAGTGGTTAGAATCACGACGATGCAAACGGATAAAATCAACTCTGTTGATAGTTAATATTGAGCGTTCTTGACTTATGGCAAATGCTAGCACTTCCTCATCAGGTATACCTTGGTCTGCATTTTCTGCTTCTTGAACTGTCAAAACATCATGCCCCAAATCGCGTAATAATTCCACAACTGGAAAGGGAAACTGCTCATCTGCGTAAAACCGTGCCATTGATTAGGCTACCTCATTACGCTCAATTGCCAATTCGATTTCATCGGGATGAGCTTCTGCATATACCCAAGCATTAGCTAAATCTGTAGCTGTAATAGTTGGATAGCTCGTCAAAAGGTCAGCATCACTATATCCAAGACCACGAGCTTCCACAAGTACCCAAACGGAAATACGAGTTTTAGCAATGCGAGCCTCTCCACCACAAACTCTAGGAGTTTTTTCAATTCCTTGCCAATTGTTGCCGAGACTTTGAGCAAGTAACTGTATAGCCTGCAATTTTTCATCAGGACTGAGGGCAAGAAGTTGTTGTTCTAACTCTTTGAGTGTCACGGATGTAAATCCTCTGATGTTTTGTCAGGCTAAATTTACAATTTTATCAATTGCTAAGTATAACATTTCATTAATTCGTAGCGAATTCCTTGCGGGAAGGCGTTCGCGTAGCGTCTCGTAGAGAAGCGCATCTGCGTTTAAATTTCAACCCTCAATTCGCCACGATTTTACGCAAAGCTGTACTTAGCTAACTACAAAATTCACCAACTTTCCAGCCACCACAATTACCTTTTTAATCTCTTTGCCTTCGATGTAACGCTGGGCAATTTCTGATTCACGAGCATATTTCTCCAACGCTGCTTTATCTGCTTGTGCTGGTACTTGAATCGAGCCGCGAGTTTTACCCATAACTTGAATCACTAAAGTGATTTCATCAGCTACTAAAGCAGCTGGGTCAAATGATGGCCAAGTTTGAGTATGAACTGAATCACTTTCACCCAATAAATGCCACAATTCATCAGCAATGTGTGGTGCAAATGGTGCTAGTAAAACCACCAAAGTGCAAATACCTTCTGCATAAATTGGTGAATTTTTGCCGTCAGCATCAGTTAAGGCATTACTCAACTTCATCAATTCTGAAATAGCTGTGTTGAATTGATATTCGTCTTCAACGTCTTCTGTCACCGCTTGAATCGCCGTGTGAATCGCCCGCCGCAATTCCTTTTCTGCCTTAGTTAAATCAGATTGAGGTTTTTTATGTGATACCCCAGCAGCAATATAATCTGTCACCAAACGCCAAACCCGATTTAAAAAGCGGAATTGTCCTTCCACATCGGCTTCATCCCATTCCAAATCTTTTTCTGGCGGCGCTTTGAACAAGATGAACATCCGCGCTGTATCTACACCGTATTTGGAAATTACATCTTCTGGCGCTACACCGTTGCCCTTTGATTTAGACATGGTGGCATAGAGACGTTGCAACGCTTCACCTGTCTGGGGGTCGCGCGGGTCGGCTGAATTTACCAGATTAGAAGGAATCCATTTATCTTTACCACCCTTATTAGGATTTAGATATGTTAAACCCTGCACCATACCTTGAGTTAACAGGCGTTGGAAAGGTTCATCAAAATTTAACAACCCTCTGTCCCGCAGAACTTTAGTAAAGAACCGCGAATATAACAAATGTAAAATCGCGTGTTCAATTCCACCCACATATTGATCAACTGGCATCCAGTCGTTTATTTTACTAGAATCGAAAACTTTTTGTTCATTCTTCGCGTCAGGAAAGCGCAAGAAATACCACGAGGAATCAATAAAAGTATCCATCGTGTCAGTTTCCCGTTTTGCTGGAGTACCACAAGTCGGACAAGGTACATTTACCCAGCTTTCCAACTGAGTCAAAGGTGAACCACCACGTCCAGTAAATTCCACCTTTTTTGGCAACTCTACTGGCAAATCTTTATCAGGCACTGGCACTATCCCACAGTTGGGACAGTGAATTACAGGTATCGGTGCGCCCCAGTAACGCTGCCGCGAAATCAACCAATCCCGCAAGCGATATTGCACCCGCACTTTACCAAAACCTTGTTGTTGGGCGTATTCAATTATTGCTTGTTTCGCATCTATGGAAGCCATACCAGTAAAAGCCCCAGAATTAATTAAAATTCCTGGTTCAGTGTATGCCTGGTTATATTCAATTTGGATGAGTTGTGTGACTTCATCTATCTCTGATGTTGGAGTTAAGTCAAAACCTGCAACATCATCCGGGGAAACGATGACAAAATCAACTGGCAAATCGTAATTTTTGGCAAACTTAAAATCCCGGACATCGTGTGCTGGTACACCCATCACTGCTCCAGTACCATACTCATACAGTACATAGTCAGCAATCCAAATCGGCACTTCTTCCCCTGTAAATGGGTTAATTGCCTTACCACCTGTGGGGATACCCCGCTTCGGTTTATCTTCAGCGGTACGTTCCAACTCACTTTGATTAGAAACCTCTTTAATAAAGGCTTCTACCACTGCTTGTTGTTCTTTTGTGGTAACGCGCTTTGTTAAGGGATGTTCTGGTGCTAACACCAGGTAGCTGACACCATAAACTGTATCTGGACGTGTGGTGTACACGCCGATTTTTTCATCTATCCCAATGATGGGAAATTCTAAGTAAGCGCCTGTAGATTTGCCAATCCAGTTTGCCTGCATCGATTTGACGCGTTCCGGCCAACCTGTCAATTGATGCAAGTCATTGAGTAATTCTTCGGCATAGTCGGTAATCTTGAAAAACCACTGGCGTAATAATTTGCGCTCAACTATTGCCCCACTCCGCCAAGAACGTCCTTCGTTATCAACTTGCTCATTTGCCAGTACAGTTTGATCAATTGGGTCCCAGTTTACTGCTGCTTCTTTTTGATAAGCTAACCCGGCTTGCAAAAACTGCAAGAAAATCCATTGTGTCCACTTGTAATAATCTGGTGAACAGGTAGCAAGTTCGCATTCCCAATCAATGGATAAACCAAGACGCTGCAATTGTTGCCGCATCTGCGCCATATTCTGATAAGTCCACTTTGCTGGCGGTACACCACGGTCAATGGCGGCGTTTTCTGCTGGCAAGCCAAAGGCATCCCAACCCATTGGGTGTATTACTCGATACCCTTGCATTCGCTTGAGGCGGGCAATCACATCGGTAATCGTATAATTACGGACGTGACCCATGTGTAGGCTGCCCGATGGATAAGGGAACATGGAAAGAGCGTAAAATTTTGGCTTGTTGCTAACTGTCGGTGTTTTATCTAAGCCAAGTTCTACCCATGTTTTTTGCCATTTTTCCTCAATTGCTGCGGGATTGTATCGGGAATCAACTGAATTTGGTATTTCCAATGGTTTCATGCCTATTACGCTTTATTTCTACTAATCCTAAGTATTTAGCTGTTTTTAGTACATATAAACTACTAAATGATTTTTATGTCTAGTAATTTTGAAAATTAAATTATAAAATAAATTTATAAATCTCCTGTATTTCTATTCCTATCTATCTTATATCGCTAAAGTTCTTAGGCTATCAGGGACAGTCTTTATTTGCCTATCGGGAAGTTTTATAAAAAACTCCCCATTGCTGAGGAGTGTGTTAAGAATGCTGTAAGTGTGGACTACTGACTCACCAGTGCTATCACCTGTTCAAGCCTCATCTTAGCCAGATGTAAGTTCAGCAAGCTTTCTTGCTCAAATCTATCTGGGTAACTCATTCGCCTACCTTCCAGTGTGATTCTAATCAGCGCTATTTGCTCATTAGTAGGTGTACCCATTTCATCTATCGCTGAACCAAAAATCTGGATAGAAGCAAGAGAAGGTGACTTTAACCCTCTCCCTACTTCCATCTGTTGAATCGCTAAAATCGGGAATGCCATTAAAGAAGTGATATAGCTTGCTTTGTACGCTGCACTCCCTGTAGGGCGAATACCGTATCGACGGCATAAATCCTGTAATTCAGGAACAGTCTTTATTTCGAGTTCTGAACGTGTAAACATAGAATTACCATTTCTCAAAAGTGGTATCGGTGGTGAACCATTTGTCAGGTGAGAACACCACCGATTTAAAACTCTAATTGCTCGTTTGCACGCAGTTCAAGCTATATTTACATCTCTCAACAATGCCTAATCCTAAGGGTAGTCCAGAAAATTTAAAAAATTTCACCACAGACAGAGAGGAACCATTAACGACTACTATTAGTTTCCGTGCTACTGAAAAGATGAAGCAAGAGGTGAAAACACAAGATGATCCTGCTGAATTCTGTAGAGAAGCGATTCAGAAAGCACTGGATGAGAAAAAAGGAAAGTAGCACTTAATCACTTAACTATTAGAGCGAATACCATTTTTAAAGCTACAAAGGAAATCAAGGAAGAGATACAGAAACAAGATAATCCAGCACAATTCTGTAGAGGGGCTATCCAGAAAGCACTGGATGAGAAAAAAGGAAAGTAGCACTTACACTTAATTGTTTAACTATTAATTACCCGGAAAGTTAAATTGATTCTTGGTTGAACCTGCTTCGATGTTTTGGGGATTTGATGCTGCCAAAAATGCTGTGTTGCACCTGCCATCAGAAGGAAGCTACCATGTATTAACTCAATTTCGGCTTTTAAATCCTGATTGTGTTTATGCCTAAACATAAACCTTCTTGCTCCGCCAAAGCTAACAGAACCAATTACTGGATTGTTCCCTAGCTCTGGTTCAGCATCTGTATGCCAAGAAATTCCATCCTTTCCATCTCGGTAAAGATTCAGTAAAACGCTGTTAAACTTAACTTTTGCAATCTTGTCAACTTTTTCTTTTACTTGTAAGAGTGTAGGTATCCAAGGTTCTGGATCAAGATGAATCCCTGAGAATTTATATGACATATTTCTATCTCCATACCAAGCTGTTTTTCTTGGTAAGTTTACTTCCTTGCCATAAATTTTCATCTTGTCTTGTCGCCATTGTATTTCGTTAAGCAAAGTTTGAAAAAGCTCATCGCTATCTTGCTGATTAAAAAAATTTCGATAGAAAGTAACCTCTGCATCTGGCATAGATAAAACTTCTTTATCCCTACTCTCAATTGACTTATCTACAACGGAGTCAAACCCGGAAAATAAGTCTCCCTGAATTGCATTACTAGCTGGTCTATTTTTCATAAAATCCTCAAAGTTTTATAGTGAACTGCCTTTCATACCTTTGTATTTTGCTAATTTCAAATCTTCTAGTTTTATTATAAAAAACCTCTTTGTAAATTGCTTCGCCTGAATAAAAGGATCTTTTAACTATAGGATACTCGTTAAATAGGTTATAAAAAGTATCTATTCTGTAGTTCTTTGTATTGTAATACGGGCTTGTACAGATAATACGATTAAATCTTTCAAAGCAATTGATTATTAGGTGATACAGCTTGTTTAAATCGAAAGCTTCAACATCTAGTATGTTTGAAAATAGATGAATCTTAATATTGCTAGAACTTGAAACAAAGTCACTAGAATTTAAGTTATCTATACATTTGTTGACTCTTTTGATTAGAGAGTTATTAGAGAAAGCAGATTGTAACATTTGGCGAACAAAGCTGTCGCCGCGCTCCAGTGCAATCGAAGATGGCTCTATGAGTGTAATTGATTCTATTTTAGGGCTGATGCATTTTTCAATGAGATAGTCGATTAAAACGCAGGTTGCAAGCGCCTGTCCACATCCCCAGTCGATAATTTCTATGCTTTTACCTTCCGTGTACTGAAAGTTTGTTGAAGGAAACGCTGCGTAGAGCTTGTGAAAGTGGTGTCCGCCGTACAGACCAATATACTTGTCGCATTCCGCTTCTGTATTGAGTACTTTCCTACCATGATCTATATCGACATCTCGCAGAAATGGAAGTTTTTCTATTTTGGATTTGTAAATATCCTCAAAAAATCTAATCTGTATCTGTGCTTCCTGTGGGCTAGAAATGATCATGAGAAGGCTTAAGAGTGGATCTAACTACTCTCTTAAGTTGCCCAAATAACTTATACTAATTAGCTACTTATTATACTTAACTCTTATGAGTATGATGTGAGGCGGGGATTATTGGTGAAACTTACGATATTCTTCTCTAAATTATTCTTGTGTCTCTGTAATGAGACTTACTCACTTTTTCACTATGCTCACACCACGCATTTACAATACTCAGTCCTGTGGTAGGAAAAGAAATTTAGATGGTTAAAATAGGTGATGGTTAAATCAAATATAAAATTTTCTGATTTAGTGCAGGTTTTTGTCTACGGCACGCTCAAACCAGGTGAAGCTAACTATAAAAGATACTGTGCTAGCAAAGTCGTTGATGTCAAAACAGCTTTTGTACAAGGCAAATTGTTTGCCCTGCCAATGGGCTACCCAGCTATGACGCTAGGGAATAGCCAAGTTTACGGATATTTACTCTCTTTTTCCAACCCTAAGATTTTAAATGAGCTAGATGTGCTGGAAGATTACCAGCCAAATAGAAAAATACCAGAAAACCTCTATAATCGACAAATTATCGAGGTTTATGAGCCACAGTCGCTCTCTTATAGTTGGGCTTGGGTTTATTTAATGACTTTAGAGCAAGTCGGGCATTAGGAGGCTTCCTCCAACCTAGCGGCTGGTGGAGCGGCTGTGGTTTAGCCCCAAACTACAGTTATCAACTGTAAACTTTAAACTTTACGATTAGTTTATGTCCTGTTTGGGGTCGTGTCGTTGCGGCTGAACCTGATAAATTGAATTTTCTGGAGAGGCTACTGCTGCTTTCGGAATTTCAATTACCGGGTTATTTAGTCCCACCATCAGCGGCGAAGGGGGAACTATAGACGCTGAGGAGGTTTGTATAGGTTCTCTTTGTGGTCGTTGCGCCAGTTGCGGCACCATCGAACCACCACCTACTAAGCCAGATATTGCACCGATCGCACAAGCAGCGACAGCTGCACCTGCCGCTATCCAGTTTAAACGGGAGCGACGGCGCAAACGTGTCAATACTTGCTGAACTGTTTCTTCTGGCGACTGTTGGGTTGCTGGCACTGGGAGCGTCCGCAAACCTTGGCGCAGCTTTAACAGCCGGGCATACAAACATTGAACTGAGGCATCATTTGCCAGCCATTCTTCTACTTGCCTGCGTTCGGTGGCTGTGACTTCACCATCGAGGTAAGCACTCAATAACTCGAAGCGATCGCGCTTCACCATATCCATAAGACCCGTTGATTCATTGGTATGCTTGGCCATTCCATCTGACAAATCTTGAGGAAGTTGCAAAGGAGAACGGTCGTAAAACTGAGAATCAGTAGTCATCTTAACATTATTACCAATTCATACACGGGTAAACTGGGCGGGAATTTTGGGTAAATTAGCCAATTTTCTTCTTAAAGGCAGAAACAATCTACGTCTTTCTAGTAATTTTTAATCTATGCTTAAATTCTGCCATTGGGCAGAGGCAAGATACCGTAAATTAGGAAAATTAGGAGTCTAGATAATTCTGCAAGTGGGCTTGCAGCCTCGATCTAGCCCTGGCTATTCTGGACTTCACAGTTCCTAGAGAAACTCCAGTGATTTCGGCAATTTCTTCATAAGCCATGCCTTCGATTTCTCTGAGGACAATGGTAGTACGAAAAACTTCTGGTAAATCCGCGATCGCTTCCCGCAATTGCTCGTAAAATTCTCTAGTTGTCAGTTCTTCCTCAGGACCTGGGGTATCGCCAGCGATTTCCCAATCCATCTCGCCGTCCTCTAAGGAACGGGGAGCATCCAGTGACAAAGGACTCATAACCCGCTTGCGTTTACGTAACTCGTCGTAAAACAAGTTGGTGGCAATGCGGCTTAACCACCCCCGAAATTTAGCAGGCTCTTGTAATCGGTTAATATTCCGATACACTCGAATCCAAACTTCTTGAGCCAAATCGGCTCTGTCAGGCCAATCTGGAGCCAGGTGGTATAGAACTCGATCAACTTGACTTTGATAGCGGCGTAATAGTTCTGCAAAAGCAGCACGATCTGGCCGCAGTCCGGCTTGACAGCGCAAAATTAAATCGTGGTTAGGGAGTTTGTCAACTTGCACTGATGCTTCTGGATACTTTGCATCAACAGTTGACCAGGATACAGTAATCGATTGACTCATAGATCGTACTGGCTCTAAATCATCCCTATCTATTAGACCTGCTAATGGTACAGAAGTTCCATGCTCAGGTGACGGATTTATGACTGGAACACTGAAGCAGACAATTTTGGATACATTTATAGCAATAAGCAGAGCCACTTTTCCTTATACTGCTCCCATAGTTGCCTAAGACCTATCGACTAACAAAAACGCAATATAATGCACGTTTTAGTACTTTTAGCAACTGGGTATATACGCTTGATCGAGATAATTAAATTTAGCTATAAAATGAAGATAAAATTTTGTAATTCTAACTTCTTGATACCTTTAAAATTCGGGTAATAATTTCTGGAAGTTAGGTTGCTGTGGTTGCTAAGATGGTGATTTAATTTTTTGATTTCGTTACCAGAATAGTTGCTGATTGTTCTGGTTGTGGCTCGAAGGCAGCACTAGAGTTATGTTGCTCTGGTACGCGAACTTGAAAAAATAAATTGAGGGAAAATGTAATTGTTACCGCTAGCAATAGTTTTTCAAACATGGTTTTTCATCCACCTACACCATTAATGATTGATTGCTACATTTCAAGAGTTCCACCAAAAAGTCCGAGGAGAGGCTTACGACGCTCAGAACTTTTGAGGAATGAGGTTGCTCACTTGGAATTTTGCCGCTGGGACAATTTGCATAGTCTTAGTTTGCCCAGAGGTGTTGGCAGATTTACAGCGGAAATGATAAGTATTGATAAATTTTTGATAATCGGATGATGAACTCATCCAATTGCTCGGCTGGATATGTCAGGGATAAACAATAGGCGAAGGCAATGGTAAGAAACGAATCTATAGGGCGTATGGTAATGCTGCTTTGTTTTGGCACAGCATTTTTATCCTTAGCTGTCCATTGGCGCATTAGTACGGCGGAACGGCAGTATGAGAAGTCTGCATCTACTTCGATGCGGCGAGATTCTACCCGAACCAATTTTAAGGGAAGCCGGTCAGAGGGAGTCTATAAGAATCTTTCCCAAGTGAGTTTGGGGGAAATTGCGCTGGGTGGATCTGTGCCAGCTGACGAAGCTACCCAAGGCTCGACTGCCCAGAGGACGTTTACACCAAAGTCCTCTGCTATTAAACCTAAAACTAAATCAAAAATAATTAAGAAGAATTTAGTTAAAACAACTACTCGTAGGGCTTCTACACTCAAGCCTTCTACCATTAAGAAGTCGCAAATAATTAAGAAAAATCTAGCGAAAGCAAGTATTCGTAAGGCTTCTAAACTCAAGCCTTCTACCATTAAGCTTCAAACTAAGCCCCAAATTATTAAGAATAATGTAGCTAAAGCAAACGACCTCCCAACTCAGACGCGGCTGGTGGCGCAAGTAGAAAGACAAAATCCAGTTGCAGATAGTTGGCCAAAAGGTTTGTGGTCTAAGGCTTCAGCCCAACAAGTACCATCTAGTAGGCTGGCAAATGCCAAGACGCAAGTAGTGGTTGATTTAAGCGATCGCCGTACTTATGTATACGCAGGAGATGAGGTGATAGCTAGCTACCCGATTGCTGTCGGTAAGAAAGGTTGGGAAACGCCTACAGGTTCTTTTCAAGTGATCCACATGCGACACTATCCAATCTGGCGTCACCCGATTACAGGTAAAGTATTTGAAGCTGGTACGGATAGTCCCTTGGGAGACAGATGGATTGGTTTTTGGTCAGATGGACGGAATGAAATTGGCTTTCATGGCACGCCGGAAGTTGACCTGGTAGGAACGGCTGTATCCCACGGCTGCTTAAGAATGCGTAATTCTGATGTTCGATTGTTATATGAGCAAGTGAGTTTAGGGACAACAATTTTAGTACGTGATTAATTAGTTAAGAGTCATTAGTCTTTTGTCCTTTGTTCTTTGTCTAAAACTAATAACTAATGACTAATGACTCTTCAAATTATAATTTTTGCTCAAAGTTAGGTGCGTATGTTTGAAGTAAAGCACTAACTTGGCGCACAACCTCATTGCCAGTATTTTTGCCCAAGGCTTGACGTTCTGGAAAGAAATTGGGTCGATCGAGATAACGGTTAATCGCCTCACTTATTTGTTGAGAAATTAAGTCTTGCAGTTGTGCCTGAGCTGTTTGGCGCTGGAAGTTAGCACCCTCTTCTGTGGTAGCATACAAGGGCGGTAGCCGATTGAGAGCGTAAGCGGCAATATCTCCGACATCTAAAGAACTTTCGCTGGTGGCTTCAATTTCTGCGACTCGTGCGATCGCTTCTGTCAGCACCAATTCTTCCATAACGTTAATGAATTGTTTGCGAGGTACCGCCACTACCTCACCAGTCAATAGCGCACCCATCAGCCGATCCAACGCCATATACTCTTCAATTGAGAGTTCCGAGGCGTTATCACAGATTCTACCGACTTCCGCTTCCATTGCTGGTGTCAAATAACCATCCTGGAGAGCTTGTTCTACAATTTTTTCGATACTCATAACGCTTATCATCATTTATGTTGGCAAAGCTTGGTAGGGACGGTATCAATCCAATTTATTTTGCCTAATTCTCAGCAAAAAATACACAAATTATGCAAAGACACGATCAATTCTGCCTCTACTAGTTAACAACCTTAGTTCGCCAAGGTGTTGGATCAACAGATTGTCCGTTGACATACAGACCCCAGTGCAAGTGCGGTCCCGTAGAAGCACCTGTTGAACCTACTGCACCAATTAGTTGACCAGCTTTCACAAAATCACCTTCTTTAACGTTAATACGACTCAGGTGCATGAAAATACTGGTTACTCCTTGACCGTGGTCAATGCCAACTACGTTACCGTGTACCCGAAACCCTTGGGATACCCTACCTACCAAAGCAACTCGCCCAGCGGCTGGGGAAATTACCGATGAACCGGCAGCACCAGCGTAGTCAAGACCACGATGATAGTAGTCTTTTGCAAATGTACCATTATAGTAGCGACGCACACCATAGGTTGTACTCATCCGCCCTGCATTTGGCTTTAAGAATACTCCATTCCAAAACTTTTCTGGTGTTTGTAGTGCCTTCAAAGCTGCCACCCGCTTAAGTTCATACTCTGTGGCATCCACTCCAGCTTTACCAGGTGGCAAAGTAATGCGTTGTACGGGGAATTTGCGATTAAGCACATTCACTGCCAAGTTTTGCACTTGACCATCCCCTGCAACCCGAAGTGTTCTGGTTCCAGCTTTTTCTAATGGAGTTGTGGGAACAAAAGCCCGATACCGATTAGGCGCAATTTCAAAGGCTGAGTATGTATTCTTACCACTAGCTACTGTTGGATTTGTACCGTTCTCTGGATTATCTAGATTAATCTCCACCGAGAGTGTATCCCCTAATTTAGGATTAGTTGGAGTCACTTTTACTTGCAAAGCATCTACAGGCAATGCCAAGGCGATGGGGAGAACAGCAAATATTCCTTTTAACACATTTATTGCAAGGCAATTGGCTGTCAAAGTTTTGACATTAAAACCGAGCAAATTTTTGTTTGAACTACTAGCGCTATTCTCAAGAATCATAAAACTACAAAAAACCCTTGCTTGTATTGGAAAATAGATTAGCTTATTATCGCTAGTGTTTCCTGTTGAAAGCCAATGTTGTTGACAACCATAAATTTTCGGAAATTCTCCAGGTACTTATGGATTGCAAGGGCAAATCATTTTATCTGTAATTTTAGGAAATTGGTTTTAACTCTAATAACCAAGGTGTATGACATTGGCAATGAGCATAAAATTTAACTGTGATTACATAAATAATACTTGAAGGAAATCTTGGAATCAACTGGACACTTTTTCAACTGGACACTAATATCACATTGTTAGGTTGAAATTGGTATGGGGAAATTACTTAAACTAGGTAAGTAAGTCAGTGAAGATAAATTAAACTATATACATACCATTCAAAAATATTATTTTAAAATTTACTGACGAATAGCGGTTTAGTCGCCAAAAAACTATGATATTGAGGGAATAAATGTGAGTTTGCCAGGCCACACGTCAGATTTACTTTATAAATCAACTCTGAATCAGGGAATACGCTAATTAAGTTTAGGCTGATAGTATGACTTTTGGCTTGAGTATGCCATCTTCCATCTGCACTATGCGATCGGCAATGTCTAGGATGCGATTGTCATGAGTCACCATCAAGATGGTACAACCTTGTTCTTTTGCGAGTTTTTGCATGAGATTGACTACATCTCGTCCCGATTGACTGTCAAGGGCGGCGGTGGGTTCATCTGCAAGGATTATTTGAGGATGACTGACTAAAGCACGAGCGATCGCTACTCTTTGTTTTTGTCCTCCAGACAGTTTATCAGGGTAATAATGCAAATGATTTCCTAATCCTACTTGCTCTAACATTTGGGCTGACCTAGCTCGCATTTTTTTTAACCCAAGATGTTTGTGTAATTCTAAAGCCATTTTGACGTTTTGGAGTGCCGTCAAACTACCATGCAAGTTATGTCCTTGGAAAATATAACCATTACGGCGTCGCGATTGCACTAGTTGTTCAGCGCTCGCACCACAAAGTTCTCTTCCCAACATTCGCAAACTACCAGATTGGGCAGAACGCAACCCACCCACTAAGGTCAGCAAGGTAGTCTTTCCAGAACCAGAAGGCCCAGTCATGATAACAATTTCACCAGCATTAATCTCTAAGTTGATATTACATAAAACTTGCTTGCGGAGCGAGCCGTGACCAAAGTGATGGTCAAGATTCTGGATGGAAATGATGGATTGACTAGTCATAAATAGATCAATTACTCGTGACGAGCGTCATTGGTCATTTGTCCTTTGTCCTTTGCAAATGACCAATGACCAATGACGAATGACAAATTTAAAACATATCAGCGGGATCGGTGGCTTGGAGTTTGCGGGTGGCGATCGCACCGGAAATTGTACACATAATGATGGTCAGTACTAATACCTGCAATGCCCGAATCGCGGTCATGTACATGGGCAAATTTGTAGCACTGCGAGTCAGTTGATAAAGCACTAAGGACACTCCTAATCCGGGAAAGAAGCCCAATGCTGCCAAGATCAACGATTCTTCAAGCACCACACCTAGCAGGTAGTAATTGCGATATCCCATTGCTTTAAAGGTGGCGTATTCTCGAACATGGGCATTAACATCGTTAGAGAGGACTTGATAGACGATGATCACGCCTACCACAAATCCCATTGATACACCTAGACTGAAAATAAACCCAATTGGAGAATTTGTTCTCCAAAAGTTATTCTCAAATTCAATAAATTCGGCGTGGGTTAATACTCTGACATCATCTCTGAGGTAGGCTTTGAGCATTGCTGCTACTTTTTTCGGTTCATAGCCTGGTTTCAGAAGAATCAAACCTAGACTGACACTGCTGGACTGCCGCCCAGAAAATAGCCGCAAAAAATTTTGATCGCTGGTAATCAGGTTGCCATCAAAGCCAAAGGAAGCCCCGACTTGGAATAAGCCACTAATGGTAATTGTGCGCCTTTCTATTTCAGTAGTCAGGGTTTTACCTTGGTCAATTTGAGCGATCGCTTTTTGATAATCTCCTCTTGCACCACGATCGAACAACACCCTATCCGGCATTTTGATCGCTTGCAATTGCTGGTTAACATCTGGTAAATCAAAAGCTGGCTTGTCTGGGTTAAAGCCGATAACTAACACCCCTGTTTCCCGGTGTGTTTGGGGATTCTTCCAGATTGTGTTGTTAAAATACATTGCTTGGGCCAACTTCACCCCTGGTATATCCATTGCTTGGTAAAGTCGCCGCCGAGAAAATGTAGACAAGCTTGGCAAGTTACGGGCTTGGGGACTGGTTAAAACAATGTCTGCTTGCAAACTGCGATGTAGTCTGGTGTTACTGTCATACAGCGCAGTCTGAAAACCTAGCTGCATGAACATCAGAAGATCCGCAAAGGCAATGCCTGATAATGCCACTAAAAGACGGCTTTTTTCATGATTCAGTTGCAGCCATCCTAGAGGGGTTCGCCGTCGCAGTTGTTTGATCAATCCCATCATAAGAA
Organism: Nostoc sp. DedQUE12b; assembly: GCF_034530835.1. Lineage (NCBI taxonomy): Bacteria > Bacillati > Cyanobacteriota > Cyanophyceae > Nostocales > Nostocaceae > Nostoc > Nostoc sp. DedQUE12b. The sequence continues at coordinate 43,505 of NZ_JAVRCI010000008.1, forward strand.
GTGGGGAGTGGGGAGTGGGGGGCAGGGGAGGCAGGGGAGCAGGGGAGCAGAGGAGAATAACTACTGACTAATGACTAATGACTAATGACTAATGACTAATGACAAATTTCACAATTTAATTACTGCCTTAACTTGCATATTGGTTAAATTGGCGGCTTTTTGGCTAGAAGTTTCATCTAGTCGGATGTAGACTTCTACTACTCTGTTGTCGATATTGCTGACGGGATCTGTGTTAATGACATTCTGTCGTCGCACTTGCAAGCCTTTGCGATCTACGATTCCCTGCAATTCAATCGGGAGGTAATCACCAAAGATTCGCACTTGCTGCCCTGAATTCACTTTGCCGATATCGCTTTCGTAGACTTCGGCGATGACATACATCTGGCTGGTTTGTCCAATATCTGCAATGCCATCATTTGATACTAATTCTCCAGGATGCGTATGGATCTCAAATACCTGTCCATTTTGGGGCGATCGCACTACAGCCTGATTGAGATTAACTTTTGCCAGATTCATGGCTGCTACAGCACGATCGACTTCTGCTTTAGCAGTTTCTACATCCACTCCACGCACTTCAGCGATTTCATCAAGTGTTGCTGTGGCTTGTTTAACTTGTTGCTGACTTGTTGATTGGGTACGATTTAACTGTGCCTGGGCTTCTTGCAAGCTTTTTTGGGCGGTTTCCAAGTTTAAACGCTTACTATCCCGTTGAGAGGCGGAAATTGCGCCTTGTTGATATAGTTGCTGATAGCGTTCGTCTTCTGCTTGGGCGTTACGCACTTCGGCTTGGAATCGCTCAATTGCCGCGGCTTGGGCATTAATATCACCTTGCCGTTCGGCTTCTAGACGAGCGATCGCAGCTTTTTGGGCGGCGATTTCACCGCGTTTAGCACCTGCTTGGGTGCGGTTTAGGTTTGCCTGGGCTACTTTTACCTGTTCTTGTGCTTCTTTGAATGCTGCTTGGAGGCGATCGCGGCTGTTTAAAATTGCGATCGTTTGTCCTGCTTTTACCCTATCCCCCTCCTTTACCAACAACTTTTCTACCCGACTTCCTTCCGCAGACACCGCAGCAGAGAGTTTAATTACCTTTCCCTGTGGTTCGAGTCGCCCTAAAGCTGTTACCGTTTTTAACTGTGGTAATTGTGTTGCTGGTACTTGTAACTCTGAATTTGCATAATTTTGCCAGCGTTTTACTATATAAAAACTTATTCCGCCAACCAATAAAGATATAGTTATACCTATAGCAACGGATGGACGCAGAATAGACTTAGGGAACGTTCTGTACCCTAGCTTTGAGTTTCGCACCATAGATTACCTCTTAACTAGTGGCGCAGAAAAAAGAACAGATTCGGCTTTTCTCCGTACTTGTTTGCTAATTACTACTTCTTGAGTCAGTTATTGTTGATTTATCACTTAAAATTCCATAAAAAAATTGTATTTTTTTGACATCTTACTTAGATAAGGTCATTTACGTGGATAGAAGAACAACAAATCCTTCTATTGATTAAAAAGTTGATTTTCCTAGTAACTTACCTTTGGTTTATGAAAGCACTCAGGTATAGTAAACGGTTTCAAAAATACGGGTTGTAACAGCGCCAACAATCCGAATAAAATTAAGTAAATAAAATAAGTGTTTTTTATGAAATTTATGAACAATTCTAATCAAGTCAAATTTTGATGAGTAACTTTTTGTAAAAAGTAGATTATGTCTATAATAGTAAATCTAAAAAATTTTATGGGTATATAATTCTATCTATCTAAACCTTAGAATTATTTCCATTTAAAAAGTATATAGCGTTTACTAATCACATGAGGTACATCATATTCCCCTCCTCGCTTGCGGGGAGGGGGTTGGGGGTGGGGTTCTTGTACCTCACTCAACTGAGAACCGCTGTAATATTTTATCCGCAGCTTTCAAAAGCTAAATAATATTTAAATTTTCTCGTTGTGATGCGAGAATGAGTAGTTAATTTAAAATTGACAATTGTAAACTTATTATAAATTTTCAAAAAATGATGTATAGACGTAGCACTGCTAAGTCTCCACAAATATTCTGGCTAACGCATATTTAATTTTCTTAGATATGTATTGCAAGACATAGCAGTTTAATTTGCTGCAACAACAGCATGGTCATTTACTAACTTGCCATCTTCCATATAGACGATGCGATCAGCAATATCTAGAATGCGGTTGTCATGAGTAACCAAAAGAATGGTACAGTCTTGTTCTTTAGCTAGTTCTTGCATGAGGTTGACCACATCTCGCCCCGATTTGCTGTCAAGGGCGGCGGTGGGTTCGTCTGCTAAAACAATTTTAGGACGACCAACCAATGCACGAGCGATCGCAACTCTTTGTTTTTGTCCCCCAGATAAATCATCAGGATAATAATTCAGGCGATTTCCTAATCCTACCTCCTCTAACATTTCGGCCGATCGGCTTTTCATTTCTGCCGGGGAAATATTATTATGCACTTCCAAGCCCATTCTGACGTTCTGAAGTGCTGTCAGGCTACCGTGCAGATTGTGCGCTTGGAAAATATAACCGTTACTGCGTCGCGCTTGAGTAAGTTGTCTTTTGTTAGCGCCACACAGTTCTTGTTCCAATATTTGCAAACTGCCGGATTGAGCAGAACGCAAGCCACCGACTAAGGTGAGAAGTGTAGTTTTCCCAGAACCAGAAGGCCCAGTCATAATAATAATTTCGCCAGCGTTAATATCCAGGTTGATATCAAAAAGAACTTGCTTGCGAAGTTGACCATGACCAAAATAGTGGTCGAGATTTTTAACAGAGATTACAGGTTGACTACTCATAAATAGCTAGATTACTTGTGATGATTGTCATTTGTCATTTGTCCTTTGCAAATGACAAATAACAAATGACAAATTTAAAACATATCTGCGGGGTCAGCCGATTGTAATTTACGGGTGGCGATCGCACCAGAAATTATACACATAATCATAGTCAGTGTTAATACCGTCAAGGCCCGTGCTACGGTCATGTAAACTGGCAAATTGGTGGCATTACGAGTTAAATGATAAAGTCCTAAAGGTGCGATCACTCCTGGGATAAAGCCCAAAATTGCCAAAATTATCGCCTCTTCAAACACCACACCTAATAAGTAGAGATTGTTGTATCCCATTGCTTTAAAAGTGGCGTATTCTTTCATGTGGGAATTCACATCTGTAGAAAGAACTTGATAGACAATAATCACGCCCACCAAAAACCCCATTGCTACACCCAGGCTGAAGATAAACCCGATCGCCGTATTTGTTTTCCAGTAATTTATTTCAAATTCGAGAAATTCTGCTTTGGTTAAAACTTTGACATCATCATCTAAATGAGATTCTAAAGCTGCTTTCATCTGTTTTGGGTCATAGCCTGGTTGCAGCTGCACTAAACCGAGACTGACACTGCTTGCTTCTTGTCTGGGAAATAGTCGCAGAAAGTTCTGGTCGCTGGTAATCAAAGTACCATCGGCTATGAAGGAAGCCCCGACTGAAAATAAACCGCTAACGGTAATTGTCCGCCGTTCTATTTCGGTTGTGACAGTTTTACCTTGTTCAATTTTGGCGATCGCATCATTATAATCTCCTCTAGAGGCGCGATCAAACAGAACGGTATCTGGTAACTTAATAGCATCTATCTGGCGATTCACATCCGCTAAGTTCAACATTTGCCGATCGGGATTGAACCCCATAACTAATATTGTCGTTTTCTGATGTGTTTGGGGATTTTTCCAATCAACAATGTTGACATACATTGCTTCTGCCGACTTTACACCTGGTACATCCATTACTTGATACAACCGCCGCCGCGTAAAGCTAGACATATATGCTAGGTTACGTGCTTGGGGGCTGATGACAAACATATCAGCCTGCATACTCCGATGCAGCATTGTGTTACTTTCAAACAGGGCATTCTGAAACCCTAGCTGCATGAACATTAGAACATCGGCAAAGGCAATACCTGACAATGCCACCAAAAGACGACCTTTTTCATGACTCAGTTGCAGCCATCCTAAAGGTGTTCGCCGCCGCAGTTGCTGGATAAATCCAATCACAGTTCAATTACCGCCTTGACTTGCAAATTAGTTAAGCTAGAAGCATTTTGGCTAGATAGTTTATTCAGTTGCACATGGACTTCCACTACTCTGGCATCAATATTGCTAGAGGGATCAGCGTTAATTAGATTTTGCCGCTTTACCTGCATACCAATCCAATCCACTCTTCCCTCTAATTCATTGCGTAGAGAATCACTACTAACCTGCACATCCTGTCCCGGACGCACTTTCTTGATATCACTTTGATAGACTTCTACCACTGCATACATCTGGTCGGTTTGACCTAAAGCCACAATTCCTTCATCGCCAACAGTTTCGCCGGCTCGCGTATTAATCTCCAAAATTCGACCGGCTTTAGGAGCCACAACGTATGCCTGCGCCAGTTCTGCTTTAATTTTCTCCACCGTGGCTTGAGCGCTGTCTATTTCTGCTTGTGCATTTGCTATATCTGTTGGGCGAACTTCAGCAGTTTGATTCAAGTTAGCTTTTGCTTCGTTAATCTGCTGTTGTAAGCTGGCGAGAGTTTGTTCCTGGTTGGCCTTTGCTTCGTTAAGCTGCTGTTGTAGGGTTGTGACAGTTCTTGTCTGAGTGGCTTGGCTTTCAATTAACGCTTGAGTGGAAGTTTCGGCGCTTAAGCGTCTGTTATCAACTTCCTGGCTAGAAATTGCTCCTGCTCTATATAAAGTCTCGTAGCGCTGCACGTCAGCTTGGGCATTACGCCTCTCGGCTGCTACACGAGCCACTGTTGCTTGCAAGCTCCGTTGTTGCCCAAGGAGTTCTGCTTCTATACGATTAGTTGTGGCTTGCTGAGTTTTGATGTTTCCTTCTAGTTCTACTTGCAGACGATTCACGCTTGCTTGACGCGCTCCAATTTCTCCCTGTTTGGCTCCAGCTTTTACCTGGTTAAAGCGGGATTTGGCAACTTGAACTTGTTTTTGTGCTTCACCTAAATTAGCTTGTAGGCGATCGCGGTTGTCCATAATCGCAATTATCTGCCCAGCTTTGACGCGATCGCCTTCTTTCACCAATAGTTGCTCTACCCGATTTCCTTCATTAGAAGAAGGCGCTGACAGTTTTATTATTTCTCCCTTTGGTTCTAACCGCCCTAATGCTGTTACTGTTTTTACTACAGGCTGAACTACTACTGGTGCTTTCTGCTTTTCATTAGCTGTAGCCTGAAGCTTCATGACCGCATAAACACTGATTCCACCTATTGCTAGAGATGCAAGTATTGTAAGTAGAAGTGGCGATCGCAAAAGATTCTGAGAAGACCTTAAACCCTCTGAATTCCTGTTTTCCCTCATCTTATTCCCCCTTACCACCAGTAGCAACCTGTACTAAACTGTCCAGTTCAATTCATGCTAAACTAAACGGACTAGTTTAGTCAATAGGACACAACTAAACTTGCCAATCAATTTGCAAAGGCATTATGCAGTGAAATGCTATTCCTGCCCCCCTTGTACTGAGCGCAGTCCTTGGCGTGGTAACAGAGCGTAGTCGTACCCCTCCGGGGAAGCAAGCTACGCGCAGCGTCTCGTAGAGAAGTGCAGCCTCTCGTAGAGAAGTATGCCCCCTTCAACAAAGGGCATATTTATTTTTGCCATTTTGTACTGGGGCATTTTGCAGCATCTATTAATATTGTTTATAAGAAAGGATGATTAATAAATGGTACGCATCAAAGCTGACGAAGTTGATCGGGACAATTCCGTTGATAAAGTGGAGCAAATTCTGCAAGGGGCAATGCAAGAATTCCTTCAGCATGGCTATGCTGGCACAAGTATGGATCGGGTAGCAGTAGCAGCAGGTGTTTCTAAAGCGACAGTCTACAGCCACTTTCAAGATAAAGAAGGACTGTTTAAAGTACTGTTAGAGCAACTGGCTAGCAAAAAGAACAGCTCCATTTTTGGCACAGAACCTATTGAGGGAGAACCAGCCGTCATACTGCATCAGGTAGCAACCAAAGCATTAGAGCAGATGCTTAACGACAAAGAACATAGTGCATTTATGCGAGTACTAATCGGAGAATCTGGACGTTTTCCAGAGTTAGCTCAAATTTGCGTTCGGGCGATGATTAAGCCAGTAGCGGAAACTCTTACTCACTACTTAGCGGCTCCAGAATTAAAGATACCCGATCCAGAGGCAACAGCGAGAATTCTCTTAGGAGCATTGGTGCATTTTCATATTACTCAAAATGTGATGCATGGACAGGACATTGTACCAATGGAAAGCGATCGCCTGATTGATGCCTTCACACACCTAATCAATAAATGCGCCGATTAAATTAGCTATTTCCTAACGCTTGTTCGGTCGGAAGGTCAAATAATATAACCTTGATTGAGATCGTATCCGCCAAATTACCCATAATAAAAGAACCCCTCCCCCAACCCTTTGCGCCTGCGGGGCTACCGATGCACACACAAATTGAATTACCCCCCTTAATCCTCCCTTGGAAGGCAGGGCTGTTTCATTTTATAAGGGCAAAGAGTTTGTCAATATCATTAGAGAGAAATCTATGGGCAGTTGTGATGGAAATATGACCATTTCGACGGAGTATATTAATTGCGTTAGCGAAGCTTTGCCGAAGGCATCGCTCGTAAAACAGAGAGATTAGCTGGGGCATTACCCAGATGTATAGCTAAGTGCTGAGTTCTGAGTTCTGAGTGCTGAGTGCTGAGTAAAAATCCAGTTTTTTCAAGACTTTGAGCAATCAACACTGTCCTAATCTGTGTGACTACGGCTATATAGTAGAACGATCTTAATTCAAAACTACATCCTTAACCCTTTCGGATGTTGATTTTCTATACCCCAATGACCGCGAATACCCTGAGCAAATTCTTGGGCTGTGCAAATGAGACTACTGATGTAGCAAGCAAGATCATGATATTGTTTACCCCCTCTTGTTCCAACTCTTTCAACCTGAATTAAAGACTTAATCCCAATCCATTTTGGGTCTATTCCATTCAAATCATGAAAAACTTCTACAGTTTGCTTTGTCAGTCTATCCCTTGTTTTTTCAGTGGCGATATAACGACTTGTTGGCTTTGTTTTAGCAGCAACGCTTTGGATATGACGATGAAGTTTTGGCTGATTTCCTTTAACAGCAATTACGTAATCGTTAACCACTGTCTATAAAAAACTTGCAAGTTTTTTTTGGCAATGTAAAGAATCAAAGCTGAATACAGCATCTTTGAGATCCAATGCTGCAATTAAATTTTGCACAATTACAATTTCGCTCTCCTGTTTATTTTCAAATTTTTCCATGCCTAAAACTAGTCCTCTTTTACTTGCAAAGACTGAGACTATGCTGACAAAGTTCTGACATGATTTTTCGTGGTTGATGAATGTTCCTTTAATGCTTTTACCATCAATTCCACACCAATCAGATGCTTCTAAATCAACGTATTGGTATGCCCATTGATTGAATATTGCAACAAGTTTCTCAAAATCTACTCCCATTACTACATGCCTGATAGTTGACTATGAAGGTACACCATGTTTTTGAATGCCAAACATCTCTATTAGTACCCGACGATGCCGCTTGACAAAATCCCCCCATGCCCGATACCCAACATATCCACTCATAGTGCCCATTATTACAAATAGCAACACCAACCAAAGTCGATGTCTTCGACCATCAGTCGTTCTGAAGTCTTCTCTTCGAGAGGCTTCGCCAACAACTTGTCCCAGATGTTCAATCAGAGAAGCACCCATATTTTTTATCCCCTCAACACTTGCAATTTTACCTGTTTTAGGGAATGAAACAGCCCTGCTTTCCAAGGGGGGAAACCGGAAAATCTTGTTCCCTCCCCAATACATACGGGGAGGGTTAGGGTGGGGTAAAACCTTGGTTAATCAACTATTTCAGACTTGTGTATACACCGTAGCCGAGTCGGAGAGGGACGGTTTTGCGTAGTAAAACCAGGGAGAGGTTTTTTGATTGAGCAAATTGGGTAGATATTATATGAGCAATCGAATTCACGTTAATGTTAATTGTCATCGTGTGTTCTACTGTGCGATCGCTTACTAGCCCAAGTTAGGCATCGCCGACAATTAATGCTGCATAACATAGGCCAACTAGCTATCATTAGCTAAGTGGTATGCCAGATATATCGACGGCAATACCATTTAGCTAGCAGTCTTTCTTGACTGCTTACACTCGCACCCATAAAAAGTAGTTTGATCCACTTTCTATTCCCTGCTCTCTATTGTGATACGCATTGGCTAAAAGTACTCTAAATAAGTACGGGGTGCAAAAAATACAAAAAATTCTTCAAGATTCAAGATTAAGGATACGGCTATGGCAACCGAACAGTTAACTAGAGACAGCGACAATCTAGATTTAAATCAGCTACTAAAAACGCTGAATGCTGTTAAACAGGGTGACTTCTCTGCTCGGATGCCCATAGATCATACTGGTGTGGCAGGGAAAATAGCTGATACGCTCAATGATATTATTTACCAGAATGAGCGGATGGCGGCGGAACTACAACGGATTGGTAACGTTGTTGGCAAAGAAGGAAAAATTGTCGAACGTGCCTCTCTCGGAGATGTTCAAGGTTCTTGGTCAGATTGTGTTAATTCTGTCAATACTCTAATTACAGATTTAGTTCAACCAACAGCTGAAACTACTCGCGTAATTCGGTCGGTCGCTAATGGTGACTTATCACAAACGATCGCCACAGAAATTGAAGGCAGACCCCTGCAAGGTGAGTTTCTCCAAACTGCTAATATCGTCAACACGATGGTAGATCGGCTTGGTTCCTTTGCATCGGAAGTAACAAGGGTTGCCCGTGAGGTGGGAACTGAAGGGAAGTTGGGCGTTCAAGCCGAAGTGCAAGGTGTGGCTGGCACTTGGAAAGATTTGACTGATAACGTTAACTTGATGGCGGGTAATCTCACCGGACAAGTTCGCAACATTGCCGAAGTTGCTACTGCGATCGCAAATGGTGACTTATCTAAAAAAATCACTGTAAATGTCAAAGGCGAAATTCTGGAGTTGAAAAACACCGTCAACACGATGGTGGATCAACTAAATTCCTTTGCATCGGAAGTAACGCGAGTTGCGCGTGAGGTGGGAACTGAAGGAAAGTTGGGCGTTCAAGCAGAAGTTAAAGGTGTAGCAGGTACTTGGAAGGATTTAACTGACAACGTTAACTTGATGGCAGGAAATTTAACTGCTCAAGTCCGTAACATTGCGGAAGTGACAACGGCCGTAGCGAATGGCGACTTATCCAAGAAAATCACTGTTGATGTAAAAGGCGAAATTTTAGAGTTGAAAAACACCGTCAACATCATGGTGGATCAGCTTAATTCTTTTGCATCGGAAGTAACAAGGGTTGCGCGTGAGGTGGGTGCAGAAGGAAAATTAGGCGGTCAAGCAGAAGTTCGCGGGGTAGCAGGTACGTGGAAAGACCTGACCGATAGTGTGAATTTCATGGCGGGAAGCTTGACGGCACAGGTGCGGAATATTGCCGAAGTGACAACGGCGGTAGCAAATGGCGACTTATCTAAGAAAATCACTGTCGATGTGAAAGGTGAAATTCTAGAGTTGAAAAATACCATTAATACAATGGTGGATCAGCTTAATTCCTTTGCATCGGAAGTGACGCGGGTGGCGCGTGAGGTGGGAACTGAAGGGAAGTTAGGCGTACAAGCAGAAGTCCGAGGAGTAGCGGGGACTTGGAAAGATTTAACTGATAACGTTAACTTAATGGCGGGTAATCTCACCGGACAGGTGCGAAATATTGCCGAAGTTGCCACTGCGATCGCAAATGGTGATCTATCTAAAAAAATCACCGTCGATGTTAGAGGTGAAATTTTTGAACTGAAGAATACCATCAATATAATGGTAGATCAACTCAGTTCCTTTGCAAGTGAAGTGACAAGGGTTGCTCGTGAGGTGGGCAGTGAAGGTAAACTGGGTGTGCAAGCCGATGTGCGCGGCGTGGCTGGCACTTGGAAAGATTTAACTGACAGCGTAAACTTCATGGCGGGAAGTTTAACGGCACAGGTGCGGAATATTGCCGAAGTAACTACGGCAGTTGCAACAGGCGACTTATCCAAGAAAATCACCGTTGATGTCAAAGGCGAAATTCTGGAACTTAAAAACACCATCAACACAATGGTGGATCAACTCAATTCTTTTGCATCAGAAGTAACAAGGGTTGCCCGTGAGGTGGGAAGTGAAGGGAAACTGGGCGTGCAAGCAGAAGTGCGCGGCGTGGCGGGTACGTGGAAAGATTTAACCGACAGCGTGAACTTCATGGCGGGAAGCTTGACAGCACAAGTACGGAATATTGCCGAAGTAACTACGGCGGTTGCAACAGGCGACTTATCCAAGAAAATCACTGTTGATGTTAAAGGTGAAATTCTGGAGTTGAAAAATACCATTAATACAATGGTGGATCAACTTAGTTCCTTTGCATCGGAAGTAACAAGGGTTGCCCGTGAGGTGGGAACTGAAGGTAAATTGGGTGTACAAGCAGAAGTGAAAGACGTTGCTGGTACTTGGAAAGATTTAACCGACAGCGTAAACTTCATGGCGGGAAGCTTGACGGCACAGGTGCGGAACATTGCCGAAGTGACAACTGCGATCGCCAATGGTGACTTATCTAAGAAAATTACTGTTGCCGTCAAAGGCGAAATTCTCGAACTCAAGAATACCATCAATATAATGGTGGATCAACTCAACTCCTTTGCATCGGAAGTAACGCGAGTCGCCCGTGAGGTGGGAAGCGAGGGTAAGCTGGGTGTACAAGCAGATGTGCGCGGTGTAGCTGGAACTTGGAAAGATTTAACTGATAGCGTAAACTTCATGGCGGGAAGCTTAACGGCACAGGTGCGAAACATTGCTACAGTGACTACGGCAGTGGCAAATGGCGACCTCTCGAAGAAAATCTCCGTTGATGTCAAAGGTGAAATTTTAGAGTTGAAGAACACCATCAATACAATGGTGGATCAACTCAACTCCTTTGCAAGTGAAGTGACGCGCGTGGCGCGGGAGGTGGGAACTGAGGGTAAATTGGGCGTACAAGCAGAAGTTAAGGGAGTCGCAGGTACTTGGAAGGATCTCACCGAAAGTGTGAACTTCATGGCGGGAAGTTTGACGGCGCAAGTGCGGAACATTGCCGAAGTTACCACGGCAGTAGCTAACGGTGACTTATCCAAGAAAATCACCGTCGATGTGAAAGGTGAAATTCAGGAACTCAAAAACACCATTAATACAATGGTGGATCAGCTAAATTCTTTTGCATCAGAAGTTACCAGGGTTGCCCGTGAGGTAGGAACCGAAGGTAAATTAGGCGTGCAAGCTTACGTCAGAGGAGTTGCAGGTACTTGGAAAGATTTAACAGACAACGTTAACTCGATGGCGGGAAACCTTACCGGACAAGTTCGTAACATCGCGGAAGTTACCAAGGCGGTAGCTAATGGCGACTTATCTAAAAAAATTACCGTCGATGCCAAAGGCGAAATTTTGGACTTGAAGAACACCACCAACACAATGGTGGATCAACTTAGTTCCTTTGCCAGTGAAGTAACACGGGTGGCGCGGGAAGTGGGAACTGAAGGAAAGTTAGGCGGACAAGCTCAAGTCCAAGGTGTTGCAGGGACTTGGAAAGATTTAACAGATAACGTTAACTCGATGGCGGGTAACTTAACGGCACAAGTGCGCGGTATTGCCAGAGTTGTAACAGCAGTTGCTAACGGTGACTTGAAACGGAAACTAATGCTAGATGCTAAGGGAGAAATTGAAACCTTGGCAGAGACAATCAACGAGATGATTGATACTCTAGCAACATTTGCCAATCAGGTAACTACAGTAGCGCGGGAAGTGGGAATTGAAGGGAAGTTAGGCGGACAAGCGAGAGTCCCTGGCGCGGCTGGAACTTGGAAAGATTTGACGGATAATGTAAATGAACTTGCTGCTACACTGACAACTCAGTTGCGAGCGATCGCAGAAGTTGCTACAGCTGTAACTAAGGGTGATTTAACTCGTTCAATTGCCGTCGAAGCACTAGGGGAAGTAGCGATACTCAAAGACAACATCAACCAGATGATTGCCAATCTGCGGGAAACAACGCAGAAAAATACCGAACAAGACTGGTTGAAAACTAACTTAGCTAAGTTTACCCGAATGCTCCAAGGGCAGCGAGACTTGGAAACTGTATCTAAACTAATTCTCTCAGAACTAGCACCTTTGGTAGGAGCGCAACACGGCGTATTCTTCCTGATGGACTCCTTGGAAAATACACCGTATTTGAAACTAATTAGTAGCTATGCTTACCGCGAACGCAGACATCTAGCTAACCGCTTCCACTTGGGTGAAGGTTTGGTGGGACAATGCGCTTTAGAAAAAGAGCGAATTCTGTTGACGGATGTACCAAATGATTATGTCAAAATTGCTTCTGGGTTAGGAGAAGCTACGCCCCTGAATGCCGTGGTGTTACCTGTACTCTTTGAAGGACAGGTGACAGCAGTGATTGAATTAGCATCCTTCCGCCGCTTTAGCGAAATTCATCTGACATTCTTCGATCAGCTTACCGAAAGTATCGCGATCGTCCTCAACACGATCGCAGCATCGATGCGAACTGAAGAATTGCTCAAGCAGTCGCAATCTTTGGCTGAAGAACTTCAAACCCAGCAAAGCGAACTCCGCGAAACCAACAAGCGCTTAGAACAACAAGCCCAATCACTCAAAACCTCTGAAGATTTACTCAAAGGACAGCAAGAGGAACTGCAACAAACCAACGCCGAATTAGAAGAAAAGGCAGAGTTGTTGGCGATGCAGAAGAAAGAAGTCGAGCGCAAAAATCGGGAAATTGAACAAGCAAGGCTCTCTTTAGAAGACAAAGCTGAACAACTTGCCCTCTCCTCAAAATACAAATCAGAATTCCTCGCCAATATGTCCCATGAACTGCGGACACCGCTAAATAGCTTGTTGATTTTGGCGAAATTGTTGACAGATAATATCGAGCGCAACCTCACTGCCAAGCAAGTCGAATACAGCCAGACAATTTACTCAGCCGGTACTGACTTGTTGGCGTTAATCAATGACATTCTGGATCTCGCGAAAATTGAATCTGGAACCATGTCCATTGACATGACTCAAATGCCATTGGCAGAGTTGGGCGAACAGATTGAGCGCACCTTCCGACAAATCGCTCAGAGCAAAGGACTTGGTTTCGCAATTGAATTTACTCCCGAATTACCACACAGTATTTATACAGATGTCAAACGTATCCAACAGGTATTGAAAAATCTGCTCTCCAACGCTTTTAAATTTACAGAGCATGGGGAGGTACGCTTACGGATTGCGGTGGCCAAGCTAGGGTGGAGCAACGACAACGAAACCTTAAATCGTGCCCAGCTGGTGATTGCTTTCTCAGTCAGCGATACAGGCATTGGCATTGCCCCCGAAAAACAGAAAGTGATTTTTGAAGCATTCCAGCAAGCCGATGGCTCTACCAGTCGCAGATACGGCGGTACCGGATTAGGCTTATCAATTAGCCGCGAAATTGCCCGTCTATTCGGCGGCGAAATTAAACTCATCAGTCAACCCGGTGAAGGTAGCACCTTCACATTCTACTTACCACAATTGAGTGCTGAGTCACGAGCGTTGAGTGCTGAGTCACGAGTGCTGAGTGCTGAGTTTAGATCGACACTCCCCACTCCCTACTCCTTCCTCCCCACTACTTCGGCTTCGCTCAGTACAAGTCCTCACTCAGCACTCAGCACTCAGCACTCAGCACTCATAAATGACGATCGCACGACTATAGAAAGAGGCGATCGCGTGTTACTAATTGTCGAAGATGACGTTAATTTTGCGCGTATCCTTCTAGATATGGCGCAACAACAAGGATTTAAGGTGATAGCAGCCCAAACCGGTAGTACAGGTTTGATGCTAGCGCAGCAATTCCTACCTTCAGCCATTTTGCTAGATATCCGATTGCCAGAAATGGATGGTTGGACGGTATTGGATCGTCTCAAACATGACCCAAATACCCGTCACATTCCCGTACATATCATGACTGTTGAAGAAGGAAAACAGCGCGGTTTACAACTAGGTGCGATCGCATATCTCCAAAAACCCTTAACCAGCGAGACAATATCCGAGGCGTTGACCAAAATTAAAGGTTTTGTTGAGCGCCAAGTGAAAAATTTATTGGTAGTCGAAGACGACGACACTCAACGGCTGAGTATTGTTGAGTTGATTGGTAACAGCGATGTTTCAACTACTGCTGTGGCTGACGGTGCATCTGCTCTAGAAGCTATTCGCACCCAGCATTTTGATTGCCTTGTCCTCGATTTAGGGCTACCCGACATGACCGGGTTTGAACTGATCGAGCAGATAAAGCTTTTACCTCACGGTAAAACTTTACCAATTATTGTCTACACAGGTAGAGAAATTAGCAAAGCTCAAGAAACAGAACTCAGACGAATTGCCGAAACAATCATCATTAAAGATGTGCGATCGCCCGAACGTCTGCTTGATGAAACAGCATTATTTTTACACCGAGTCCAAGCAAATTTACCTGCACCAAAACGACAAATACTCGAACAACTGCATTCACAAGACTACTTACTGACTGGCAAAAAAGCGCTAATTGTAGACGACGATATGCGGAATATCTTCGCCCTTACCAGTATGCTGGAGCGTTATCAAATCCAGGTTTTATATGCTGAGAATGGCAGAGAGGGAATTGCTATGTTAGAAAATACACCAGATATTGATGTTGTTTTGATGGACGTAATGATGCCAGAAATGGATGGTTACGAAACAACACGCACGATCCGCCAAAACGAGCAATTTAAATCTTTGCCGATTATTGCACTGACCGCTAAAGCCATGCAAGGCGATCGCGAGAAGTGTATTGAAGCCGGCGCATCAGACTACATTACTAAACCCGTAGATACCGAACAATTGCTGTCGCTGTTGCGTGTTTGGCTATATCGTTAATGATGCGATCGCTTTCACTAATTCCTCTGGATCTACGGGTTTGGAAATATGCTGTTGAAATCCGGCAGCGATCGCTTGCTGATGATCTATCTCACTAGCGTAAGCAGTTAAAGCGATCGCAGGAATTGTCCCTCCTTGCTCTGGTTCCAGGCTCCTCACCTGTCGCATCAGCATATAGCCATCCATTTCGGGCATCCCGATATCGCTGATAATTAGATTTGGCTGGGATTGACTCAATGCAGTTAAAGCTTCAATGCCTGAAGCGACAACGGTAACAGTTGCACCATATTGCTCCAGCATGAAGGGCAAAAATTCTCGCATATCTGCATCATCATCCACCATCAGAATCTCTAAGCCAGACAATGGTGAAGACTGAGCCGCCACCAGTGAAAAGTTAGCTTTTGCATCCTTAATTCCTTTGTTTTCATCCTGTAAGCATGGAAGTCTGACGGTGAAAATTGCTCCTTGTCCTTCGCCCAGACTTTCTGCTTGCACAGTTCCCCCGTGAAGTTCTACGAGATGGCGGACGATCGCTAATCCTAAACCTAAACCGCCAAATTTTCGAGTTGTCGCCCCATCTGCTTGACGGAAATAATCAAAGACATAAGGTAAAAACTCAGGTGCAATCCCTTTTCCTGTGTCAGTTACACAAATTTGTACCTGTGAGCTAACTTGCTCTAATTTAATTTTTACCTGTCCCCCAGTAGAAGTAAACTTAATGGCATTAGAAAGAATATTCCAAATGACTTGTTGCAATCGATTGGCATCGCCTAAAACGTCCCCGACACCAGATTTAAGACTTGTCTGAATTTGGATAGATTTAGCCTCCGCCGATAAACGCACTGTCTCGATCGCAGCTTCAATGACTGATACCAAATTAATCCGGTCAAAGTCGAGGTTAAGTTTACCCTGAAGGATGCGGGAAACATCGAGCAAATCTTCAATTAATTGGGTTTGTAACTTGGCATTACGCTCAATGGTTTCTAGGGCGCGATCGCTTGTTGCTTGATCGAGCTTGCGGCTTCGCATCAGTTTTGCCCAACCGAGAATCGGGTTGAGTGGGGTTCTCAGTTCATGAGATAAGACAGCAAGAAATTCATCTTTGATGCGGTTTGCTGATTCAGCAGCGCTTCGTGCGGTTAGTTCGGCTTCGTAAAGATGGGCACGAGCGATCGCTTGGGCGCATTGTTGAGCAACAGCCAAGATAAACGCTTGATCTTCTCCACTCAATTGTTGAGGCTGGGCAAATCCTAAAGTTATACCTCCAACTGCCGAACCTTCTACCATTAATGGAATAGAAATCCAGGCTTCAAAGTCGTATTTGGAGTAAGCTTCAGCTAAATGAGGGTAACGAGCGATCCGATTTTTTGTTGATTCAGCCCAAATAGGTTGCCCAGTCCGCACAGCTTCTGTTAAGGGAGAAGGTAAATCAATGGAAAAATGCCGCCAAGTGTCTACCGAATCTTGGTTATAGCCAACCGCCCGCACAATTTCCAGTTCAGTTTTACTTTCATTCACCAAGGCGACAAGAGCAGAACTGGCTCCCAAGGCAGCCATACTCTGCTCGACAATCACATCAGATACTTGGGCTGGTGTCAGCGATTCTGAAAGAGCAGCTGTGATGGATTGAAGACGGGCAATGCGCTCTAATGCTCGTTCTGCTGTTTTTTGTGCTTGCTGCGCTTCTTGGTAAAGGCGAGCATTATCAATAGCGATCGCCGCCCGATGAGCAATATTCTCCGCCAGTGACAAGTCAGCCATGCTGTAACGACGTTCTGATTCAGCATTTACAAAGGAAATAGCACCAAAAATTCTTCCACGTGCCATTAATGGCAAAATTATACAAGATTTTAAACCAAGCTCACGTATAATACGCAGATGTTCTGGATCTGGGATGGCTCTTGCTAGCAATGCATCTGAAATTTCAGTTATCATTTCAGCTTGTCCAGTACGCAAAACTTTAGGCACGCCTTCCTGTGCATCCAAATTTCTGGGATAACGTTGATAAAGTTCCCAGCCTAGTCTCACTTTCTGTGGATCGCGGTGAGCAACTGCTACCCGATTAATTGATTGGTTGTCTTGCAACAGATCAACGCCGCACCAATCGGCAAAGTAAGGCACAACCAGGTTGGCTACACTTGCTAGCGTACTTTCGTAATCGAGGGAGGAGGCGAGTGTTGCACTGACTTGAGCTAAAAACCCGGCTCGTTGTTGATTGGCTTCTGCTTCCAGGCGCGCGGTTTGCTCTTGAATCAGTTGAATACGTTCAGCCTCAGATTGTTTGCGTAAGCGAAGCTCGTCGTAGACATCGGTGACATCAAGCACAACACCACTCATGTGTGTGGCTTTACCTGCTTCATTGAAAAAGGCTTTTCCCCGACAGGCTGCGTAACGAATACTACCGTCATCTTGAATAATTCGATATTCTAAATCATGCTCCACGCCTTCGTTAATTGCTCGATTCAATGATTGAGCCAGCAATCCTTGATCGTTTGGATGCAGACGAGCTAAAATTGCTTCGGAAGTGCCAGCAAAAGTTTCAGGTGTCAACCCAAATAATTGATAAATCTGCTCATCCAATTCAAAGCGATCGCTGGCAATATCCCAACTCCAAACACCGATTTGGGCAGCTTTCAACGCCAGATTGAGTTTTTCTTGACTATTTTCTAGACCTTGATAAAGACGAGCATTTTCTAAAGAAATAGCAATTTGAACTGTCAATATTTCCAATATAGAAAGCTTGTCCTTTGTAAAGGCGCTGGAAAAAAGATTATTTTCTAAATATAAAATACCAATTAATTTTGACTGAAGCGCGATCGGTAAACAAAGTACAGATTTAGGTTGTTTTCGGATTATATACTCGTCTTTGGAAAACAGATTTTGCTCAGTGGCATCCTGCAAAATCACTGTTTCTTGAGTTCGCTGAACATAATTCAGTATTGATTGCGGAATAACCTGTGAAATTTCACCCTCTAATACAGGTCTATAAACATTGAGCTTTTCTGCTTGGAGATTAAATTTAGCTTCTACTTCGATCATTAAGTTTTGCTCATCTTCAAGCAATAAATAACCAATTTCTGCTCCTGCTTGCTCAACAACAATCTGCATTAAAGTCTTCAACAACCGCGAAAACACAATCTCACTAGATATGGTTTGAGACGCTTTAACGACCGATAAAAAGTCTAACTGTTCACCTGTGCTGAAAAACGTTCCATTAGAGATAAGCTGTTGTTGTGGCAATAGCTGAGGATAGGATTCTTCAAGGTGTTTAACTTTAGCAAATGCCTCCCAGCGTACATAAGCATTTTTAGCTTCTTGCAAGTAGGTTTTGGCAATTAATTCAAACTTCCGTTCTACATAAAATTTAGCGCATAGCTCATTAGCCAAAGCTTCATATTGCACAAATCCTTGCTCACGGGCTGAAGCAATTGATTGCTCATACAAGCGCATTGCATCTAAATCTCGATTTTCAATGCGAGCTATTTCAGCAGCTACTAATTGAGACTTGTGTAAGAAGTTTGCAGGGCAGTGGTTAGCCCAGTATTGCAATTGCTGCTGATGGAATTTTAAGGTTTGCAAAAACTGTTTTTGCTCTTGCTCAGATACTGTTGGATAAAGAGCCGTGAGAGTCAGTGAGTAATATAAGATATAATCTGTTTCAATTAGTGATGCTAGTGTTTTAACTGGGAAATTAGACAATTTTAATGCAGAGTTAAATGCCTCTGTATATTTTCCATAAGTAAAAAATATAATTAATTTAATAATATGATAAAAAATAATCCCACTGACAAAACCTGCATCTGTAATAATAGACAAAGCTGATGCTTCATCAAATTCATCATTACTTAGAGTCAGATTGTGATGAGTCAGTCCACGCAGATTCATCAGTAGCATCTGCTGTAGTTTGATTGTCTGATAGACAGTCTCATGTTTAGACTGGCGGGCGAATGCAGTATATTTTTCTAGAGATTTGTATGTTTCTGCAAGTGGAAAACCTAACTGGATAATTTGCCACGAGCTTTGATAACCATTGTAGTTAGCCATCGTCACATCACCAGCTTCTACACAGCCAATAAATCCCCGCTCTAAAAATGGAATATCGTTCAAAATATGGTTACACCAAAGGTTAATATGACTTCCATGAATGTGCAGAACAACTCCTCTAAGTTTCAAGTCATGTAACTTTTCATTTAATTGAATTGTCATCTCAGAGAATGCGTAACCTGTAGGAATATCATTGAAGATAGAAACCAACAACATGGCATACATGCTGTAGGCAAAACATGAATCTTCTGTATTACCAAACTTGAGTGAGTAGTTAACTGCTTTAAGTACGACTAAGGGAAAAACATCGGGTCTACCGAGATAAGTAGGTGGCCCCAAAGCGGTCAACAAACTAATGACTGTTTTAATATTTGGATCTTGGATTAATATAGCATTAATTAAATCAGAGACTTGTCTATTACCTAAATTGGTTAATATCTGGTTTGTTTCAATTGCGATCGCAGCTTGCACTTCCTCATTTGTATCAGGGAATGTCACCCCGAAAAGTTTTAAAGCTTCTAATCCCAATGTCAGCGCCTCTTCATACCTTCCTGCAACTTGATAGAGTCTGATTTGCAGCATATAAATATTAGATTTATCGATAGAAGACGCTGCTTTTATAAATAGCAATTCAAATAATTTTTCTGTTTGTACTAAATTACCTGTTAAAAATTCACACTCAGCTAATTCTCTGAATAGCGTAAATGTTTGTTCATATTGTTCAATCCAGGCATTTTCAGCTAAAAGATTCATGGCAACGCTAAAAAATTTTTTAGCAGGAGCGTAGGCTGTAGAAGCTTTTGATTTCTTAGCAGCGATTAAATTCAACCGTAGCAATTCATCTTTTTCTGTCTGTTCAATAATTAGATCCACAGCGAAATTGAGTTGATTGACTAAATCAAATATTTGCTCGTTTACTTGTTCAAAATTAGCATTTTTCAGCAAAAGTCGTCCAATTGCCAGGTGAACTGCTGACTTTGATTCATCAGCAATTAAGGAGTATGCAGCTTGCTGAACTCGGTCATGATAGAAACGATAGTTTTTCTGAGTAGTTTCATCTGATATGGGTATAATTAATCCTCTTAAAATTGCATCAACAAGCGCATTCGTTGTTTTCTCAATAGATTGTTCACCAACGATCGCTAAAATTTCTAAATCAAAACGATTACCAATACAAGAAGCTAACTTAAGCACCTGTTGAGTTGCGGCTGGCAGTTTTTGCAGCCGCTCAATCATCAGACTAACAATATTATCTGTAATCCCTTGAGCTTCAATCTGAGTTAAATTCCATCGCCAAATACGATATTGGCGGTCAAAAATCAGCAGATTTTCTTGATACAGTGTTTTCAGAAATTCATTGACAAAAAAAGGATTGCCGTCAGTTTTTTGGATAATCAATTGAGCAAGAGGTTCTACTTGTTCTACTGAACTATGCAAGGTATCAGCAATCAACTGATTTACATAAACAATACTCAATGGGGTAAGGATAATTTCGGTTATTCTTGCTCCATACTGGCAAACCTTCTCCATCATCAAACTAAAGGGATGCACAACATCTACTTCGTTATCTCGAAAGACCAAAATGAAGCAGAGATATTGGATACTAGACCCAGTAATGACGGTTTGAATTAAATTTAAAGTAGCGCTGTCTGCCCACTGCATATCATCTAAAAAAACAGTGAGAGGATGCTCTTTTTGAGCAAAGACGCTGATAAAATTCTGAAACACCAAATTAAATCGGTTTTGAGATTCGGCAGGCCCCAACTCTGGTATAGGAGGCTGTTCTCCAACAATTAATTCAACTTCGGGAATTACATCTGCGATCAATCTACCATTGTTTCCTAATGCTGCTTGTATTCGCTTTTTCCAGGTAGCAAGTTGATCTTCAGGGTGCGTTAAAATTTGTCGAGCGAGTGTTTGAAAAGCTTGAACAATAGTGGAATAAGGAATATCTCGTTTGTACTGATCAAATTTACCAAAGATAAAAACCCCACGTTCTCTAACAATGGGTTTGTGAATCTCTTTCACCAAAGAAGATTTACCAACCCCAGCATAGCCAGAAATTAAAACCAGTTCTGGTTTACCTTGACTAACAACTCGTTCAAATGCTTGTAAAAGCTTGGCAATCTCTGCTTCTCGCCCATACAATTTTTGAGGAATTTGAAAACGCTCTGAGATATCTTGTTCACCCAAAACAAAGGATTGAATTTGTCCAGTTGTCTCCAATTGTTTTAAGCATTGTTCCAGATCGAATTGCAAACCTAAAGCGCTCTGATATCTCTGTTCTGCAACCTTCGACAACAATTTGATGATGATGTCACAGAGCATTTGAGGAATATCAGACTTTAACTTATTCGGGGATGGTGGAGATTTGGCAATATGACAATGCACCCACTCTAAGGGGTCTTTACCTTGAAATGGTAGCTGACCTGTTAGCATCTCATAAAAGGTGATTCCCAGAGAATACAAATCGCTGCGATGGTCAATTCCTCGATTCATCCGCGCAGTTTGCTCAGGTGACAAATATGGTAGACTGCCTTCAATTTCACTGAAACTGCTAACTATTTGCTGCTGGTATGGAATGAAGGTAGCAATTCCAAAATCGGCAATTTTGACCTGATTAGTTTCGAGGTTAATTAAGATATTTTGCGGCTTAATATCCTTGTGGACAATATGATAAGTATGAATTTGTGCAAGTTTACTAGTGATTTCAATGGCAATTTTCAGAAACGGCACAGGCTGTTGAAATTGGCCTAGTAACTGGTCAAGCGATCGCCCCTGAAAATCCTCCATAATTAAATAAGGGATTCCCTGATGCATCTCTAAGGCGTAAGCTTTAACTACGGCTGGGGTGTTTAACCTTTGAGCGATCGCATACTCATGTTTGAGTTGTTCAATATTATTGGGTGTACACTGTTCTAGACGTAGCCCTTTGATAATTACCGGACGCTGATCTTTAACCCTAATTCCACGGTATATGACTGCTTTTACCCCTGCTTTTAACAAACTGACAATTTGAAATCCGGGTAATGCAATCATCATGCCAAATACTCCAGCCGTGCTTCTTCTATAGTTCGAGCCTAATTGTATTTTAGATACATTTCCTTGGGCAGATGAAATTTAGATGATATTCAGTTTGGATAATTTACGTTCTGCTAACTCCCAAACGAAAAATAAGCTAAAATTCAAGCAGAGTAAGCATTTCCCGCTCATAAACTCCCCATGCTTGATAACCTGCAAACCCAAGTTTACCAACTAGAACAATTTGCCAACAGCCTTGTTTCTAACCAACTGACACACCTTAGCGTGATAAGCGTTGGTATTATCTTTGCCGCTGGTTTGCTCACCAGTCTCACACCCTGTATGCTTTCGATGCTACCCATTACTATTGGTTACATCGGTGGTTATGAAGCCAAAAGCCGCTTGCAAGCAGCTGCCCAATCAACTTGGTTTGCTTTAGGATTAGCAACTACATTGGCAGGGATGGGGATAATAGCAGGTTTTGTCGGAAAAGTCTACGGTCAAGTGGGAATTGGTTTGCCGATTATCGTCAGCATTATCGCCATTCTCATGGGGCTGAACTTATTAGAAGCACTACCTCTGCAATTTCCATCCTTGGGTGAAACCAATTGGATATCGCCAGATTTGCCAGCAGGATTGCGTTCTTATTTACTAGGGTTGACTTTCGGCTTAGTCGCATCCCCTTGTAGCACACCTGTTTTAGCTAGTTTGTTGGGTTGGATTGCCAATACACAAGACTTAATTTTAGGGGCTGTTTTGCTACTTTCTTACACAGCCGGTTATGTAGCACCATTGATTTTGGCGGGTACTTTTACAGCTTCAATTAAAAAGTTACTAGAATTGCGTCGCTGGTCTGGTTGGATTAACCCAGTTAGTGGGGCACTATTGGTAGGATTCGGTGTATTTTCCTTAATTTCTCGGATTCCCCTTGGCAGTTTTTAATATCAATACTTTTGTTAGATTTTACACCTAATGACTTCAGAAGATTCAGCGTCCAAAGAAATAAAATGGTGGGCAGTACCTGGGCAGTTCTTACGCCAAGAGCTTTTGCCCGTACTGACTAACTTACGGCTAGCGATCGCACTACTGCTATTGATTGCGATCTTTAGCTCCACTGGTACTGTAATTGAGCAAGGTCAGTCACCCGCATTTTACCAAGCCAACTACCCAGAACATCCAGCTTTATTTGGTTTCTTAACTTGGAAGGTAATTCAGGTAGTTGGGTTAGACCATGTATATCGTACTTGGTGGTTTTTGGCATTACTCATTTTATTTGGTACTAGCTTAACTGCTTGTTCATTTACCCGTCAGTTGCCTGCCTTAAAAGCTGCCCAGCGCTGGAAATATTACGAAGAACCACGACAATTTCAAAAATTAGCTTTAAGTGCAGAACTAGATACTGGTTCCCTAAATTCCCTCAGCGAAATCTTACAAAAACACCGCTATAAAATTTTTCCAGATCGAGAAAAAGAAAATCTCCTTTATGCCCGTAAAGGAATAGTTGGACGGATCGGCCCAATTATCGTTCATATTGGCATCGTCGGTATTTTGCTAGGGGGAATTTGGGGGGCGATGACTGGGTTTTTGGCTCAGGAAATGGTTGCTAGTGGCGATACATTTCAAGTGACAAATATTGTCGATGCTGGCCCTTTAGCCGCCCAAATCCCGAAAGATTGGTCTGTGCGCGTCAATCGTTTTTGGATTGACTACACACCATCTGGCGGCATTGATCAATTTTATTCGGATATGTCTGTCTTGAATAAGCAGGGGGAGGAAATTGACCATAAAAAGATTTTTGTCAACGAGCCTCTGCGGTATCATGGCATAACTTTCTATCAAACTGATTGGGGAATTGCAGGTGTTCGCGTCCAATTTAACAACAGCCCGATTTTTCAGCTACCAATGGCACAATTGAACACCAACGGTAACGGACGCATTTGGGGAACCTGGGTTCCTACCAAACCGGATTTGAGTGAAGGTGTCTCCCTTTTGGCGAAAGACTTGCAAGGGATGGTATTAATTTATGATGCCACTGGCAAACTTGTTGATACAGTTCGCGCGGGGATGTTCACCGAAGTTAATGGTGTGAAGCTGAAAATTTTGGATGTCATTGGTAGCACCGGCTTACAAATTAAAGCCGATCCAGGCATCCCAATTGTTTATACAGGGTTTGGCTTGCTCATGCTGGGTGTAGTAATGAGTTACTTCTCCCACTCGCAAATATGGGCATTGCAAAAAGGCGATCGCTTGTATGTCGGTGGCAAAACTAATCGCGCCCAAGTTGCCTTTGAACAAGAAGTTTTAGAGATTTTAGATCGGCTAAGTTCACAGCCAAAAGGTGAGGAAAAAGAGGCAGCGATTGAAGTTTAAACACACAAGGGAGGCAGCGCGTTGCGGGGATTCCCCCCGTTGTAGCGACTGCCGTCGCGCAAAGCAACTCGCAGAAGTACGCAGAGGATTACTTTGCGTACCTTTGCGTTCACCTCCGCGTCCCTCTGCGTTTCAAAGTTATTTACAATTAATCACGCTCACACGCCTACAAATTGAAATTACTAGAGGTATTTATTAAAAATTGGAACAAAAAATTTCTATGTCTGCCAAACTTCAATCTCAGCGGCGGGTTTGCCTTCTACCTTTAATCGCTATCTTGTTGAGTATTGCTTCTTGCGCTGCCGAGCAAAAAAACATAAAGCGTGTTTCCCTTGTTGGTACTGGGGCAAGTTTTCCTGCACCTTTGTATGAGCGCTGGCTTTCAGATTACAACCAGCAAAATCCCAATATAGAAATTAACTATCAAGCTATAGGAAGCAGTGCTGGAGTACAACAGCTCATCGACGGTACTGTAGATTTTGCAGCTAGTGATGTGGGAATTACAAGTGAACAAGCAGCCAAGATAAAACGGGGAGTAATCGCTTTGCCAATAACTGCCGGTTCTATTGTGCTGGCTTATAACCTCACACCAGTTTCACAGCAGTCGCCTCAAGTGAATGTGCCACCAACTCTCAGGCTACCACGCCAAGTTTACGTAGATATCTTTCTGGGAAAAATTACGAATTGGAATCATCCTAGAATAGCCACAGCTAATCCAGAGGTAAGTTTGCCCGATTTACCGATTCAGCTTGTACACCGAACTGATGGTAGTGGAACTACAAGCGTCTTAACGCAACACCTAAGCACCATCAGTCCAGAATGGAAAAGCAAAGTTGGGGCTGGTAAATCTGTAGCATGGCGAGTAGGAATTGGTGGAAAGGGTAACGAAGGTGTTACCGCCCTGATTCAACAGATACCAGGAGCTATTGGCTATGTAGAATACATTTACGCCAAACAAAATAAGCTTCCTGTGGCTGCTTTAGAAAATAAATCTGGTAATTATATTACACCGACACCAGCATCTGTAGCACAAACTTTAGAAGCCGTGAAATTACCAGGTGATAACTTGATTGCTTTCATCACTGATCCTACAGGTGCCGAGTCTTATCCCATTGTCACTTACAGCTGGCTTTTAACTTATCACCAATATCCAAACCGACTCAAAGCTCAAGCATTGAAAAACTTTGTGAATTGGGCTGTGATTGACGGACAAAAATCTAGTTTGGAACTTGGGTATATTCCTTTATCAAAAAAAGTTGTGCTTCAAGTGCAATCTGCCGTGAAGAAAATTGCTGAATGAAGCCGATTAATACCATCTGCGCTCATCAGCAATAATGTTACTTTTGGTGACGCACTTCAACTACAGTATGTACATTACCGCGAGGCGTGAAATCTGCTTTCACCGTGACTTCCAACGGATCGCAAGCAGCCACAAAATCATCTAAAATTTGATTGGCAGATTCTTCGTGGGAAATATAGCGATCGCGGTAACTATTAATATAAAGTTTGAGCGCCTTCAATTCCACTACCCGTTCATCAGGCACATAGCTAACATAAATTGTCGCAAAGTCAGGATAACCGGAAAACGGACATTTACAAGTAAATTCCGGCAAACTAATGTTAATGTCATATCGCCTCCCCACACGCGGATTGGGAAAGGTAATTAGTTTACCTTCTGCAATGTCGCGTTCGCCATACTTCATTTCTTGGTTTGTCATTTGTCATTTGTCATTTGTCATTTTTCATTAGTTATTCTACTTATCTTTACGTCCTTTTAGTAATTTTGTAGCTTGTTAACTCTTAACTCCTAATTCCTAACTCCCGCTCAATACTCTTCCTTCTCCCAGTCTGGACAATTCTCATCTTCACAACCGTGGGGATGCATAGCACAAACTAATAAATTACCACCATAAACTTGACCGTGGTAATGACTACAACCGATACAGGCAGCATTTTTTTCAGATGTGGGTTCAACTGAATAAGGAAAACCCTGATCGACATCTGCTACTATGTCTTCCAGTTCCCAGTAAGCTTCAAATATCGGTTCAGCTAAATCTTGTAGATAATGATCGACTTCAGTAACAATATTATTGTGTACTTGCTCCGTGACTTCTTCCGTTAGTTCAAAAAATGCGTCAACCACTTCACTCATTCCCAGGAAGAAGCGCTCTACTTCATCAGCCACTGCTTCGACAATTTCTACTAAATCTTTTTGCCACTGTTCCATAAACTTGACACCTTTGCAGGCTATAAACAGGACGCTTGGTGTTATCTAGCTTGAAGCACTAAGATACACACTAGGCAATGTATCTTATCAAGTTTTTATCCGAAGTGTCATGTCAAAATGCCACTTATTACTGAATATTTCGCTTAAAGAATGCTTTTTATTGATCGCGTTGCAATCGTTTTAACTCGTCTTGCAGGTTTAGCACTTCTTGGCGTAATTTATCTACATTCTCATCATTTGAAGCCTCTTTGACCGTTGGCTCTTCATCTTCCTCTAAAATTTCAATGCGGCGAGGTTGAGAAGGGGACGCTTCTGGTGAGGTTTCACCAGATGGTTGGGCTTGTTGGGCTTGCTTCATCATATCTTCAACGAAGCGGCGAGCTTCTTCTGTGTTCATTTCGCCCTTTGCCACCATTTCATCTGCCAGTTTTTGGACTTGCGATCGCACTTCGGCTAATTTTCCCCCTGCTTTCTCACCTGCGTAAGAAGCTAATCCAACACCGAGGTAAAAAGCTTTTTGAACAATATCTCCAAAACCAGGCATGGTTTCTGACCGCTCCTAAAAATAGGGCGACCCGGAGACTACGCCTACCACAAGCCTCCCGTGTTGCTGCTACCTTCCGGTTCTGACAAGATTTGGGTGTTGCGATCGCATAGATCCAGGTCTTCCATAAGCATAACATTAAAATTCAGTAAGTGTGTGTTATTCCATAACAATTCGCCATTCATAAAGCTGATGGTTGACGCAGCCGTGTTTCACCAAGGGGTCATCAGCTACAATCGCTTCCGCTTCCTCCTTTGAGGCTGCCTCAAACAGCAACATCCCGCCTCTTTGATCCACCCAATAGCCTGTTCGCGCTTTGTGTCCTTTAGTAATTAATTCCCGAATGTAGGCTTTGTGGGCAGGTACATATTGGTCAAAGGTAGGTTTATCGACTTTCCCCTCTTCAATTTTTACAAACCACGGCATTGGCTTCTTAACTCCAGTTACAACCGACAGTCTACGTAAAGTACCCACTGCTGATTCAGAGTACTGAATACAATAAATCTTGAGTGAAATGCGCTATGACTTTAGCCTAACGCACCCCTATATCTGTAATATATCTGTAATATTTTTTGGGCGTTTGCTGTTCACTACTCAACAGCAATAATGATTTCATAATCCAAAATCTCAAATTGAATGAGCCGTTTTTTTGTTGCCCTCCTACCACCGCAAGATATTCAAGACTACGCCAACGAGATTAAGCAGTATTTTGCCGATCGCTATGCTAGTGGCGGCGCGTTAAAGTCTCCGCCTCATATTACCCTGCAACCGCCCTTTGAATGGGCAGATGCTAACTTGTCACTGTTAGAAGCATCCTTGAAGGAGTTTGCCAGTGGCCAACAGCTAGTAGCAATTACACTTAGAGGGTTTGATGCCTTTGCACCTCGTGTAATATACATTAATGTCGTCAGAAGTCAAGAGCTTTTAACTTTGCAAGCTGATTTAATGGCTTATACAGAAAGCAACTTGCAAATTGTTGACAAGGTTTCTAAAACCCGCCCTTTTGCACCCCATTTAACGGTTGCATTTCGGGATTTAACAAAGCAGAACTTTAAAGCTGCTTGGCCAGAATTTGAAAATCGTCAGTTACATTTTGAGTTTACTGCTGATAAATTAACCTTGCTGCTTCACGACGGGAAGCGCTGGAATATTAAACGAGAGTTTGCTTTTTTCTCTGGTAGTAATTGAGCGATGTTTTTGTGATGGATGCTGACGCTGTTTGATATTGGAGCTTATTTTGTTTTGGATTAATTGATGATTTATATATTCTTTAATCATTGGTGATACAGAGAAAAGATAAGTATTTTTTTCTACTAAAGACCGCTCTTGCAAAGATTCTAAAGCATTTAGTAATTGTGGTGTTGCTATAGTAGGTGATATTTGCGATCGCAGTTCTGAAAGCGAAACTGGCTGAGAATTACTTGCTAACCGCCCGATAATCATGTTCTCTGTATCTGACACGCGTTTAAAATACTCTTTTAAAAGCTGGCTAATCTCACCAAAAACTAATGTTTTTTGGTTTAAAAACTCCGAAATATTACCGTCAAATAACTTATCAATTTTGTTAAAGGCTATATTTAATGCCAATGGATTACCGGCATAGCTCTCAATGAGTTGATGCAAATCACCATTTGAACCACAAAAAGCACCTTTGCTTTTAAAGATTTCTTCTATTTCTGGGATTTGCAAGCCTTTTAGTTGCAATGACTTAACGGGTAATTTTTCTTTTATCAGTTGCCTAATTTCTCTCGGCGTTTCCTGACTTGTAAGCAGTAATGAGCTTTGATGAACTGTTTGTGCCACTCGTCTGATAAGTTCACTATAACCTTCATAACCTTGACGATAATATCCAATATCATATTTACCTGAAGCCTTTTGTAAAATTGCCTCTAGATTATCTAAGATCAATAAACAGCGAGCATTTTTTAAACAATTAATCAACTGTGAAATTCTGCCGTCTAAAGTTTTTGATAAATTAGTTTCCTGCCCTTTAGATAAAAGTTTAATTAAATCGGCTAGCATATCTTTAACTGGTGGAGCATTGCGGAGACTGCGCCAAATTACAAACTCAAACTTATCTTGAATTTGCTCTGCTAGCTTTACTGTTAAGCTGGTTTTGCCCATACCATCCATACCTAACAAAGTCACTAGTCGGCAGTGTTCTTCGAGAATCCAGTCTTTTAGTGTTGCTAGTTCTGCTGTGCGTCCTAAGAATACAGAGATATCGGGTGCTTCGCCCCAATCAGTTAAATTTTGGATTGAATGCTGATTACTGATTACTTCATCAGTCCGAGGTAGTTGATAATCACTTGGTTCAAGTAATAAATTAAAAGCCCTAAAACAGGTGTTTAGAGTTTGTTTGTCAACTCCTACTTGGCAATGAAATACCTTCATCACTGTATCTGGATCTAAGCCAGTGCGATCGCTTAAATCTTCTAAAGTATAGCGTTTATCTAGGTTTTCCCAACTTTGTGCCTGACATTTTGCTGTTTGAAGTTTCTCAAACCCTTGAGGTGTAAGAATAACACCCCGTTTGCGCCTGCGTTTTAGTGGATTCATGACTGTCTCTTAAGTTTTGTACATACACTCCTATAAGTAATAGTCAGTAGTTAGCGCCTGTAATATGCCGGCAAAATATCTACTTCACTTAACAGGGTGCTACAAAGATGAGATATGCTTTTCCTGAAATCAGGTTTGTTAAATATTATGAATATAAATGTAGAAACGTAGCAGTGCTATGTTTCTACAAGAGTTCTCGGTAACGCAGATTTAATTTCACCAGATATCTATTGTTACTGATGTTACTGACGATGTATGTTTTGCAGAACTGCCAGAGATAAATCAGAAGTTTTGCGGAAATTGTTGGTAGTTTTTATATATTGTCAATGCCAGAGAGTCAGTTAGCTAGTACTCCACCACGTTAATTTTGATAAATTTGCAGTGGCTAGAGCGGTAGGGGCGCACATGTGTGTGCTATTAACACGTAGTATCATTAATAGTTGAGAATAAGCGATCGCCCCCCTTTCTTTTTCCTTGTGTGTAGTCGCATACGTCGAACGTCTCAACGAGTTGCAGCTTGTCGTCATACATCGCTTAACTTTCGGAACGCCTTGCAAACAAGAAATGTTAGATTTATTTATTTCTACTTACCTAATTTTTGTAAACCAAGATACATTAAATGGTAGTTTAATCGCAAAGGAACCAAAAAGTATGGCCGTTAGTAGCCCTGAAGTGATCCGTCATATATTGATCGGATTGGGATATTTAGCTCCTGAGATTGATCCTAAGCCGGATCTGACTAAATTTGCTCCTTGGAAGCGGAATAACAACTCTTTGACAGACGATCCTACTGAAGAAGCGATTAAAAAGTTTCAGAAACAGTATTCACAAAAACTTACGGTTAATGGTAATGCTGATGCAGAGACTCGAACTGTCATGGAAGATACAGTCAAAGGGCTTCAGAATAGATTGAAGTTTCATGGTTTTGCAAGCAATGCTGAAATTCCTCCAGACAAACCTTTTTATGGGCCAGCTACTTATACAGCAGTCAAAAAATTTCAGAAATCTCAAGGTTTAACTGAAAATGGTATTGCTACTATTGAACAGCGTCAAATTCTACAGCAATCTAGTCTGACAGATAAGCCTAAACCTCAGACACAAGTAAAGCTGACAGATTTGTGCTTACAATTCAAAAAGAATCCTCAAAATCCTTCTTACATCGCAGCGTTAAATAACTTACAACAAAATCTCCCCAAGGACGTTTTACACAAAGTTACTAACAAATGGAGGGGGACAAACGATCAAAATCCAGAAATTGTCAAGCTGACAAATCTGTTTACTTATTATGATGACAATAATGCAAACCATCGTGATGCATTAAATCACTTACAAAGTCAGATTACCCCAGCTATCTCTCAAGCATTTTTAAGTCTTTGGAATAAGAAGTAACAAATGGAACTTACAGCAGAATTCAGAATTCAGAACTAAAATTTTGTACCTCATCAACTTGAAATCTGCTTTTCCACATCTGATACCAATTGAAAAAATGTTTACGACAGATAAACCCAACCACGCTGACGCGCACCCCTTAGTAAGACCAGGGTTGGGGAGATGTATTATCTATGTGTTGCATTCTTTTTTCAAATTGGTATGATATCCGAGAATTAAAAACCAGGTTTCTGATCTCTGATGAGTAGGAAACCTGGTTTTTTAACAATTCTGAATTCTGAGTTCTGAATTCTAAATTCTCATCTAATACTCAATTCCCGGTTGTGCTTTCACACCTTGATCGCGGAAAGGGTGCTTAACTAGGGTCATTTCAGTTACTAAATCAGCACGCTCAATTAAAGCAGGTGGCGCTCCTCTACCTGTGAGAATAACGTGTTTGTTAGCAGGTTTTTGTGCCAAACCTGCTAAAACGTCTTCTATTGGTAAGTAAGACATTTTGAGGGCGATATTGATTTCGTCTAACAACACTAGATGAAAGTCTGGGTTGCGGATGTATTCTAATGATTTTTCCCATGCAGCGCTAGCTTTGTCAAGATCGCGATCGCGGTCTTGAGTTTCCCAGGTAAAGCCTTCGCCCATTGCGTGAAATTCTATCTGGTCTTCCCAATAGCTGAAAACCCTTTTTTCGGAAGGTTCCCAGCTACCTTTGATGAATTGAACGATCGCTACTTTATACCCATGACCGAGCGATCGTAATACCATCCCCAAAGCCGCAGTGGTTTTACCCTTACCGTTACCAGTATTTACAATAATTAACCCTTTTTCTGGTACAGCTTCTGCTATGCGCTTGTCTTGCACTTCTTTGCGTCGCTGCATCTTTTTGCGGTACTGTTCATCAGTCAGAGATGAAGACATGACCTCATCAATTAAGCGCCCAATTTCTTGGTCTGGGTTCAATTCTTGCGGTGTATGGTTTTTCATCAAGCTTGTCTAGAAATAACTGTTAAAAGTGAACCAAAATCGTCTTACTTATCCAATTTACTTAAATTACTTGATTGCAAATGTCCAGTAAGTTTTTATGTGAAATATTAATAATCTGTTAGCCTTATTAATGATTTGCAGACAAGTGAAAATATATATGATACACAAACTGAACTTATAATTTGAGTTTACTATTACTGTTTTAACTAATTTAATATGTTCATTAAAGCACTTTAGCAGGGAAAATTTATCATTATATCTTTTGGCACAGTTATGAGTTCGATAATTTAAGTGTCAGGCGTATGATGTCTAATATTAGGAGTTATAAATTTATGGATGTTGTTGTTTCCATTTTTCCCATAAAGCCTGCGTATCCTCTGGTTGACCATCATAGTTGAGCAATTGGTCTGAAATTATCACCCATGACTGGGCACTGCGTGTCCAAATGTTACCCACTGGACGTAACCAACTTGTATCATCTAAGGTTCCAGCTTTGACATTGATAGTATTTGGATTGTAAGTCCTTTCATGGAACAATCGCGTTCCGCAGTCGCCACAGAACAGGTTATTTACTTCACGCCCACTATCACTTTTTCGAGTCCAAGCTTTCGGTTTTCCCTGAACAATCACAACAGCGTCTCGTAATATTGTAAGAGACATGCCAAAGGCACTAGACGATTGTTTTTGACATTCTTTACAGTGACATAAGTAAAGTGTTAACGGTTGGGCATGAATTTCATAACGAATCTGTCCACATTGACAACCTCCACTATATGGAAGATTCATAGATTTTATCTCCTGATAATTTGTATTGTTTTATTGTATCTAAAACTATTTCAAACTTAAAGTGGGTTTTAATAAACATAAACACAAGACATGAGATCACGAGAAATTTTCATTCTCTACACTTTCCTAAATTCTCCTCATCCTTCATCTTCATCCAATTCATCATCCTCACTCCAATACTGTTGAGGTGCATTTCCGTGAATTTCTAAAATTTTCGGTTTCTTAATTTTGTTATCAGGTGGATTAATTGCTTCTAACTGCACATCAAATTTCCAGTTGTCACCAAAATCATAAAGATAGGTCATTTTACCACCTGGTTCTAAAGACAAATCACCAATCTGCACTTGGTCTGCAAATGGGGGTGTTTCCATATAGGCATGACCGATTTTTATAATGCGGCCAAAATGGTCTTTATAACTAAACTCGTACAGGTGATCGTAATCGAAGTCAAAAGCATCAAGAATTATCTCTGCTAACCAGCTTAATGGTTTTTTCGCTGATATGGCAATGCGTCGCCAAGCCTTAAAAAGGGATACTTTAAAAATATAAATACCATCAGTGAAGCCTTGCTTGGGAACAATTAAATTATGCTCCCATTCGGGAAAGAATGGTTGAAAATGTAACTGCAATTTTCCAAAACTCACATTCACATCATCCTGTAATTCTCCTCGTATACCTAATGGAAAGAGGAATTGCAACAGAGCATCACCAAAGGGTAAGCGTTGTAAACTAGTAATTCGCCACCCTTTGCCTTCTTGTGGTTTTCCATGTTTGATAGATAACAAGCCAAATAACTCTAACAGGGCAACATTATGCAGAGCGGGGTAATAACTAATATTGTTTTGATCTTCATATTTAGGAAATTTTAACCCTTTATCTGGAACGCGGGGCCAAAGTTGAATACATCTAAATAAATTCCCTAATGAATCTTGATGTTCACCCAAAACTTCGTTATTTCCCCAAATTAACCAGGCTTCTAATAGGTTGAAATAACGTTCTGTTAAATTGAGGCTTGACCATGATTGCAAAGTTGCTGCGTCTAAAACTAAAACCTGCTTCTTCCCTTGGGATCTAATTTGGGCTATTCCAGAACTGCGTAATAACAGATATAGTCCATTAATGTAGGGGTACGATTTCTGTACGGGGCGTTTGAGTTTGGTTTCAATTGGATGACTTAACTGAGAGTTAACTTCTGATAGGACTTTTAGCGGTAGAAGGTTATTAACACTACTAACTTCTACTCCATTTGGTTGTAAGAAATCTATCAGACTTTGAAAGTCATGCAGAATTGTACCGGGTTGATTCTCATCAATACTGAGTTCTTGTAGAAGTTGTTGTTGTGACTCTGTTAGGGAAGGCAGTTCAGGATTAAGTGTGCGTTCTAGTCGCGCAAATAAATCTTCCATAAATAAAAATTCTAAATTCTAAATTCACAATTTAACCTTCTGTGTAACCTGTTTTCTTTATACTATGAATACAGAAGTTATCCTGATAAACATTGACCTGCAAAGTGTCACAACAGGACTATCAATACCGTAAGTTTAATGAAGTATAAATAATAATATTTTCACCTTCTACTTGACAATCCCAAGAATTTGATATGAATAGTAACACTCGCCTACAAATGATTTTAGCTGATACACGTATTAATACAGTATTACCTGCGATCGCTCAACTAAATCTACCTAACTGGTGGTTAGCAGGGGGTGCAGTCCGAAACACCATTTGGTCTTCAATTTTTGGCAATGACTGTGGATTAGGTATTAAAGATTTTGATATTGCATTCTTTGATATAGAGGGGAACCGTTCTCAAGAACTAGCAGCAAAGGCAACTCTCACAGAACAATTTCCTCATGACGAGTTTGATGTAAAAAATCAAGCCAGTTTTGCTCGTTGGCGTCTTGGCAGCAGACCTTATACTAGTACAGAGGATGGCATCGCAGATTGGCTGCACACCGCTACCGCTGTGGGAGTTAGACTAAATACCCAAGGACAATGGCAATTTTTCACACCCTACGGGTTGGATGACTTATTTGGTGGCATTATTCGACCTACGCCAACGCATACTTATAATTTAGACGCACATAATAAGGCATCTGGATTTTTACAGAAGTGTCCTTATCTGCAGTTGGCGTAAAAGTTACAGTCAGATTTTAGCCACTAGTTGCCGTTACCAGGAAATAATCACTTTTTAATTTACAACTCTTGGATACCGAAGCGCAATGTTAATAATTTTCTACGTATTGGGAATAATTAAACTAGAACCCCTTTCACGATAGAACAGGGATGATGCTAATTTTATAACTTTATAGGCAAAAATCAATGCCAAATCGCACTGGATACCAAATCAACTCGACTCTCTACGAAGGAATCCAAACAATTATTTATCAAGCACAAATGCCAAAGACGCAACAGCGAGTTATCCTCAAGCTGCTTAAAAATGAATATCCGACTCTTGAAGCCTTTACTCGCCTTAAAAATGAGTATCAAATTCAGCAAGGTTTAGACCATCCCAATATAGTTAAAGCTCTCAGTCTAGAAACTTTTGAAAACCGTGTAGGGCTGTTGTTAGAAGACTTTGGTGGTCAGTCTTTAACTCAACTTTTACAAACAAAAAAACTTGACTTAGTTAACCATTTAAAAATTGCTATTCAACTGACTAAAGCTTTAGATTATTTGCATAATAACCAGATTATTCATAAAGATATCAAACCCAATAATATTATAATTAACTCCCAGACAGGTATTGTTAAACTCGCTGACTTTGGTATAGCCTCCCGTCTCAATAACGAAAATCCCCAATTTAATAACCCTAACTGCGTTGAAGGCACACTTGCCTATATGTCTCCTGAACAAACTGGGAGAATGAATCGTATTCTTGATTATCGTACTGACTTTTATTCCCTTGGTGTAACTTTATATGAAATGCTTACTGATAAAACACCATTTGTTAGCCAAGACCCCCTAGAAGTAGTTTATAGTCACATTGCAGTTCAAGCGAGAAACCCGCAATCACTAAATTCACAAATTCCTACAGCTATCTCTGAAATTGTGATGAAGCTGATGGCAAAAAATGCGGAAGATAGATATCAAAGTGCTACAGGATTATTAGCAGATTTAAAATCTTGTCTCAAGCAGTTAGAAACTAAGGGAATCATTACTGATTTTGTTCCAGGTCGTTTGGATATATTGAGCCAGTTATTAATTCCTCAAAAATTATATGGTCGTGAAGAACAAGTTAATCAAATTTTAGCTGCATTTGAGAGAGTTACATCTGGAACTAGTGAAATGATGCTAGTTTCTGGTTATTCTGGAATTGGCAAATCAGTTCTAGTCAACGAAGTTAATAAACCCATTACTCGCAAACAAGGGTACTTTATCTCTGGTAAGTTTGACCAGTTAAAACGGAATATACCTTATGCTTCTTTAATTCAAGCTTTTGCATATTTAATGCGGTATTTGCTGACCGAGAATAATGAAAAAATAGAAGTATGGCGTAATAAAATCTTATCAGCTTTAGGAACAAATGGAAAAGTTATTACTGATGTAATTCCAGAAGTAGAATTAATCATCGGTACACAGCCAGAAGTTGTCCAAATCGGTGCAACAGAATCACAAAATCGCTTCAATCATATTTTTAAAGAATTTATTCAAGTTTTTACTCAAAAAGAACACCCATTAGTCATCTTTTTAGATGATTTACAATGGGCAGATTCAGCCACTTTAAATCTAATTCAACTACTCATAACTGACACTGATAGCAAATACTTTTT
Organism: Nostoc sp. DedQUE12b; assembly: GCF_034530835.1. Classification (NCBI taxonomy): domain Bacteria; kingdom Bacillati; phylum Cyanobacteriota; class Cyanophyceae; order Nostocales; family Nostocaceae; genus Nostoc; species Nostoc sp. DedQUE12b. The sequence goes on from NZ_JAVRCI010000008.1 coordinate 80,216, forward strand.
ATTTATTGGGGCATATAGAGATAATGAAGTTAGTTCAGCACATCCTTTAATCCAAAAAATAGAAGAGATTAAAAATAGTGTCACCGTTGTTAATAATATTATATTGCAACCTTTAAATTTAGATAATGTAACTCAGCTAGTTGCCGAAACTCTTCAAAAAATAGATATTAAGCAGGATGAAGAAACAGGAGCTTTTCACAAAGAAATTATTAAACTAGCTGAACTAATTTTTAACAAAACAGGTGGAAACCCATTTTTCATAACACAACTAATTCAGGTACTTCATCAAGAAAAACTGTTAAAATTTGATTTTGTTAATGCTGAATGGCAATGGAGCCTAGAGGATATTCAAGCAATTGGAATTACAGATAAGAATGTAGTTGAGTTAGTTGCCAGCCGAGTTAAAAAACTACCAAAGTTTACCCAAGATGTTTTAAAATTAGCAGCTTGTGTAGGCGACAGATTTAGTCTGGATATTTTATCAATAGTCAATGAAAAATCACCTTCTTTGACAGCAAATGATTTACACTCAGCTTTGCAAGCAGGATTAATTCTACCTTTAAGTGAAGCTTACCGCATCCCTTTAGTTTTTAATCAAGAAGAAGCAGTTAATTTAAATTTCGACACTTCACGGGTGGGTTACAAGTTCTTACATGACAGAGTACAACAAGCAGCATATTCGTTGATTCCAGAAGAACTGAAGAAATCTACTCACCTGAAAATTGGGCAATTGCTTCTCCAAAATATACCTAAAGAGGAAATAGAAGCTAATATTTTTGATATTGTCAATCAGTTGAATGTAGGTATTGTTAACCTGATAGATCAATCTGAAAAAACTGAATTGGCACGATTAAATTTAATTGCTGGGCGAAAAGCTAAAGCTTCTACAGCTTACGAAGCTGCTCTTAAATATTTCACAAATGGAATAGAACTTTTAAATATAGACGCTTGGCAAACTGAATATACCTTAACCATCGGTTTATATGAAGGAGCCGCAGAGGTAGCCTATCTGGGTGGTGATTTTGAGCAAATGCAAAAATGGGCTGAGGTGGTGCAGCAAGAAGCAAAAATTCTTTTAGATAAAGTGAAAGTTTATGAAGTACAGATTATCGCTTCTATAATTCAAAGCAAACAACTGGAAGCCATTCAAATAGCAGTATCAATTCTGCAATTATTAGGAATAAGTTTTCCAGATGAACCAACATCAACTGATATTCAACAGGGGATGGATGAAATTGCTGTTTCTTTAAAAGGGAAAGCCATTGCGAATTTAATTAATTTACCATTAATGACCGATCCTAACAAGATTGCAGCCATGAGGATCTTAATGGGAGTTCTCCCCGCGGCTTTTCAAACTGCTCCTGTAATGATGCCAATTATTGCCTGTAAAATGGTCAATTTGTCTCTAATGTACGGCAATACGGCTGTATCTGCCTACGGTTATAGTCTTTATGCATTACTTCTTTGTGGAATTCAAGGAGAAATTGATTCTGGCTATGAATTTGGGAAATTAGCTTCACGTCTGGTGTCACAATTTAATGCTGAAGAGCTTAAGGCTAAGATTTTGACGGTTGTTAGTGCCCATGTTATGCATTGGAAAGACCATATTAGAGAGACATTAACATCATCAATGTCAGGATATTCTAGTGGTCTGGAAACTGGAGATTTAGAATATGCTGGTTATTGTGGTTATATTTATCCCTATCATTCATTTTGGCTAGGTAAGGAACTTTGGGTTCTAGAAAAAGAACTGATAGCTTATTGTGATTCGCTGAAAAAAATCAACCAACAAGTAGCTTTCACTTGGAACTCAGTGTATTTGCAAACAGTGCTGAACTTGAAAAGAAGTTTTGAAAATGTGGATTGTTTAATTGGAGAAGCCTACGACGAGGAAAGTATGCTGCCAATTCATCAGCAAGTAAATGACCTTTACACAATTAACCATTTATTTGTGAATAAACTAATGCTCTCTTATATATTTGGGGAGTATTTTAAAGCTGTAGAAAATGCTGCGATCGCAGAAAACTCTTTAGGTGGTGTTACAGGGTTGTTTGTTGTCCCAGTGTTTTATTTCTACGATTCTTTAGCTCACTTGGCAATATATCATACTGCTAAAGACTCTGAGAAGCAAGCTATTCTAGAAAAAGTCCAAGCTAATCAGCAAAAGATGGAACTTTGGGCTACTCATGCTCCCACAAATCACTTACACAGATTTTATCTCGTCGAGGCAGAACGGTATCAAGTTTTGGGTCAAAAGCTAGAAGCAATGGACTATTATGAAAACTCGATTGCCAAATCTCAAGCAAACGGTTTTCTCCAAGAAGAAGCTTTAGCCTATGAGTTAGCTGGAAAATTCTATCAATCTTTAGGTAAAGAATTAATTCATCAAACTTATATAACTAAAGCCTATTATGCCTATATTCGTTGGGGTGCGATCGCTAAAGTTAAACACTTAGAATCAAAGTATGTTTTTCTAGTAGGACAAACTACTACCATAGAAAACACTAGTTCAAAAATTGATACAACTCATATTATTACTAACACTACTACCAATAGCAGCTTGAGCGATTTTCTAGATTTTAATGCATTCATCAAGTTTTCACAAGCGATTACTAATGAAATTGTTTTAGAAAATTTATTGGGTAAGCTGATCCAAATTTTACTAGAAAATGCTGCCGCCCAAAAAGCAGCACTACTTCTACTTAAAGATAATCACCTGTATATTGAAGCTTCTGGGAATGCTACAGACGATGTGGTGACGATTTTACGTTCTATTCCTGTTGAAACCTATCAAGATTTACCGCTATCTGTGATTAATTACGTTCTCCGGACCCAGCAATATATTGTATTAAATGATGCAATGGCTACAGAGCCTTTTAATTTTGATATTTATATCCAAAAATCTCAAACAAAATCAATCTTTTGTTTGCCCATTATGTATCAATCACAGCTAACTGGTATTATTTATTTAGAAAACCAGTTATCATCAGGGGCTTTTGTTCTAGAAAGGGTAGAGGTATTAAAAGTTTTAGTTTCTCAAATGGCTATTGCAATAGAAAATGCTAGCTTGTATACAAGGGCACAAGAAAAATCTAAAGAATTAGAACAATCGATAAAAGATTTACAAGAGGCGCAACTACAACTTATCCAAAGTGAAAAAATGTCTTCTCTGGGTAATTTAGTCGCAGGTGTAGCACACGAAATAAATAACCCTATTGGTTTTATCACAGGTAGTATTGCCCAAGCAAAAGATATTGTTAAAGATTTAATAGACTATCTGCAACTGTACCGAGAAAAATTCCCCAATCCTGGCACTGAAATTGAAGAAAAAGCCGAAGAGATAGATATAGATTTTCTGCTAAAAGATTTACCAAAAATGATTGATGGGATGACAGTAGGGACACAGCGCATTCGTAATATTAGTACATCTCTTCGTACTTTTTCCCGAGCTGATACTACCTCTAAGGTGTTAGCTAATATCCATGAAGGTATTGATAGTACTTTGATGATTTTACAACATCGTTTGAAAGCCGATCATAATCGTCCAGCAATTAGAATTATTAAGAATTATGCAGATATACCATCAGTAAAATGCTATTTGGGACAATTGAATCAAGTGTTTATGAATATTATTGCAAATGCAATTGATGCTTTAGAAGAAGCAAATATCGGTCGTGATTTTTTAGAAATTCAAGAAAAGTACCCTAATGTTATTACTATTGAAACTCATCTACAAGTAGATAATGAAAAGGTAGTAATTAAGATTCAAGATAATGCTCAAGGAATGCTTGAAGCAGTTAAAAAACGCATTTTTGAAAATTTATTTACTACTAAATGCGTAGGAAAAGGTACGGGATTAGGACTATCTATTAGTCGGCAAATTATAGTTGAAAATCATGGCGGAAATTTGACTTGTGAATCAGTTTTGGGAGAAGGGACACAATTTATAATTTCTATTCCCATTTTGGGAAAATAAGTAACTTTTGATAGTTATAGCCTCAGATTCATCACTTTTCAAAGAAGCTTACTTATCCATAGTAGTATTTTTGTTCTATTTTTCCTTGACTGTGCTAGTTGCGTAAATCCTGATTGCCTAAACACAAGAAGAAGTACTTGTGTATACATTTCTCAACCAATAATGTAAAGATTATGCAAAGATGAGTATTTAAGCATAGACATCTAAGTAAGATATTGACTATGTAGTTATTTTAGGTTTTTGAGATATTCTATTTTCAAGTTAGACACCCACGGATAATAGCCCACTAGGAGGGCATCAAAATCTTTTTACCAATCAAGAGTCAACTGCTGACTATTTTTCTTCTAATAGGATTTAGGCACTGGCAAAAAATAAATATGATGGATGTATTTTAGGCATTTAATCCGACATTTTTGATACTTTGAAGAGTGATTTTTACTGAATAAGGATGATTAAAAAAGCCTGAAACAATTAATTTTCATTAATTTACACTCTAATTAATTTGTACAGTGCTTAAGACTTAGATAGTTTGAGAAATTCAAATAAGTGATACTCAGAAGTATTGCAATAGTGGGTGTAACTCTTCAAGAAATATTACTTTTGCTCAAATATAACATATAAAGGATGCCGAAAACATCAATTTTTGGTAATTTATTGTGCCTGAAAACTGCATAAATATCAACTTGATAACTGAAGTTAAGTTACTGAACAAATCGATTTAGGTAGGTAAAAATTATGGCAAATATCATTGGAACCAACGGTAATGATACTCTAATGGGCAGCGACAGCGCGGACACGATCAATGGTAAAGCAGGTAACGACCTTTTGAGAAGTGGTGCAGGAAATGATACTCTTATTGGTGGTGCTGGTGACGATACCTTGAGTGCTAGCGATTCATCAGGCAATAAGTTACTGAATGGGGGCGATGGCAATGATTCTCTCTCTGTCTCTAAATCCTCTCCCGACTACTTCCAGGAACAACGTGACAAAAACACCCTCAACGGTGGTGTAGGTGACGATACTTTGAATGCTAGCAATTCATCAGCTGATAACCTGCTTTCTGGGGGCGATGGCAATGATTCTCTTGTTGCCTCTGGCGCTTTTGGTAATAATACCCTTAAGGGTGGTAATGGCGATGATATCCTCACAGATGGCGATGGCAAGGATATCTTCATAGGTGGCGGTGGCAAGGATAAATTTGTTTACACCTCCTTTTCCTACAACAATAATAATATCACTGATTTCGGTGGCGTAGGAAAAGGAACAAACCCGACAGCAGCAGTCATTGCCAAAGTGGACACCCTAACATTTCAAGGTGCAGGCTTAACTGCCAAAAATCTACTGTTGATCCAGAATGGCAACAATCTGGAAATCAGCTTTTCTGGGGTGTTTAGTCCTAACAAACTCATCCTGGAAAACTTTGCCCTGGAAAACCTGCAAAACTTGAGCAAATCTACAGGAGCCGCTGTAGACTTAGGCAATATTTTGTTTAATGGGCAAACTACCATCACAGACAGCTTTGATGTCTTCAATGCCAACTCCACTCAAAGCACTATCTTCAACAAGAACACTGTTACTTTTCTTAATGACCTCGACAATAATGTTAACGGCTTTGACAACTCAGATGATGTCATCAATGGTCAGGGGGGTGATGACATTATTGATGGCAAGAGTGGCAACGACCTTTTGAGGGGTAGTGCGGGCAATAATACTCTCAACGGTGGTGCTGGTAATGATACCTTGAACGTTGACTCTTTACTAGGCGATAATTTGCTCTCTGGGGGCGATGGCAATGATTTTCTCTTTGCCTCTGGCTACCAGTATGAGTCCGGCTCGTTCTACGGCCCACAAAAAGATGACCTTCTCTTTTTAGGTAATAATACCCTCAATGGTGGTGCAGGGAACGATACCTTGAGTGCTAGTGGTTCAAAAGGCGATAACCTGCTCTCTGGGGGCGATGGCAATGATTCTCTTGACATCTCTGGCTATCTGTATGGAGGTAGCAACCCGTACTTCTCCTCTTCCACCAACTCTGTCTCATCTGGTAATAACACCCTCAACGGTGGCGCTGGTGACGATACCTTGCGTGCTGGCGGTTCAAGAGGCGATAACCTGCTCTCTGGGGGCGATGGCAATGATTTTCTTGACATCTCTGGCTATGAGAATCGAGCTAGCGACTTCTACTACGACTATCGCTCCTTAGGCAATAACACCCTTAACGGAGGCGCTGGTAATGATACCTTGGATGCTAGCGGTTCGACAGGCGATAACCTACTCTCTGGGGGCGATGGTAATGATTCCTTCTATCTAAACTTCTTATCCGAACCTTCTGCCGCCTCTGATTTAATTACACAAACGGTAGATGGGGGTAAGGGTAACGATGTGTTGTCCGTCATTTTTAACTATTATGCTACCGGAGGAATCACAACGACATTCAATGCCACTACTAACATTGGCTCAATTACGGCGGGCACGAATAGCGTTAGCTACAAGAATATCGAACAATTAAATATCTCAGGTACAAAGTACGGTGATTTTATTGTGGGGAACGATGGCAACGATACGCTCTCCACGGGGGATGGTGGTAAAGATACGATGGATGGGGGTAAGGGTGACGATTTGTTGTCCGTCGATTACACCTATTATGCTACAGGGGCGATCGCAACAACATTCAATGCCACTACTAACATTGGCTCAATTACGGCAGGCACGAATAGCATTAGTTACAAGAATATCGAACGATTAAATATCTCAGGTACACAGTACGATGATTTTATTGTGGGGAACGATGGCAACGATACGCTCTCCACGGGCAATGGTGGCAAAGATACGATAGATGGCGGTAACGGTGACGATTTGTTGTCCGCCAATTACAGGTTTGCTAGTGGAGGAATCAGAACCACATTCAATGCCACTACTAACATTGGCTCAATTACGGCGGGCACGAATAGCGTTAGCTACAAGAATATCGAACGATTATATATCTCAGGTACAGAGTACGATGACAACATTGTGGGGAACGATGGCAACGATACGCTCTCCGGGAACAATGATAATTCCAATTATAGTAACAGTGGCAATGATACGATAGATGGGGGTAAGGGTGACGATTTATTGTCCGTCTATTTTTATGCTACAAAGGGAATCACAACGGCATTCAATGCCAGTACTAACATTGGCTTAATGACGGCGGGCACGAATAGCGTTAGCTACAAGAATATCGAACGATTATATATCTCAGGTACAGAGTACGATGACAATATTGTGGGGAGCAATGGCAACGATACGCTCTCTGGCAATGGTGGCAATGATACGATTATTGGCGGTGCAGGTAATGATAGCTTGAGTGCTGCTGTCTATTCAGGCAATAACCTACTCTCTGGGGATGATGGCAATGATATCCTCACAGGTGGCGAGGGTAATGATAGTCTCTATGGAGGAATTGGTACTGATACCTTTGTTTTCAATAGTTACAATGGAAGTGTTGATACTATTTATGACTTCAACGCCACCAATGACCTAATTCAGGTATCGGCTGCTGGTTTTAATGGCGGGTTATCCTCAGCTAATCAGTTTACAATCGGAACATCTGCAACGACAAGTAATCAACGATTTATCTATGACAATATTACAGGTGCATTGTACTTTGATGCAGATGGCAGTGTGGGTGAATTTACTCAGGTAAAGTTTGCACAACTTTTGGGCAATGTGACACTAACCGAAAACAACTTTGTGGTCGTTTAATTGTGATTAGCGCTCTACTATCACTCTAAGTATAGGTTGTGAGGTGCCCAAAAGAGCACCTCACATTCGATTATCAATGCAATTAGTGTTAATAGAGGTATGTGTTGGGTTTTTCGGCATGGGTGCGGGCGGTTTGCGGTATTCTTGGTTAAATTAGTTTATATCTGCATTGGCAATTTTGATAAAGTGAATTTTCGAGAAATTTACTGTTCCTCAATGTTGATGGTTGCGTAAGTTTTGTATGTAAGTAGTGACTTGATTACTTAATCAAATCAACACAAAATTAGTCAAAATTAGCACTTGTAACTTAATAATTAACTGTTATAACTAATTATATACATCAACTCTTGTATGTACTAGGTTTATCATTTACTAGAAAAAAGATTTTCTAGCAGATATAAAAGTCAATTACTAGTGAAATCTACAAGCATATTAGACAGTTTTGATGGGCTAATAATTTTAGCCCAAACTTTAGTTTGTAGTAAAGTACAAGATGCAAAAGTTGTAAATAATTAAGGGAGTCATCTTGTGGAAAAAAGAAGAGAAAATAGGGGAATAGTCTCAAAAACTATTTCGTTCCTGTTAAATCGTATAACTTTGATTGTGCTTGCAGTCACTCTTGTGCTGTTTGTTGGAGGTAAGTTTGAACTAGCAAGTGCAGCTCAACCTAGTGCGGAACTAGAAATTCAAAAATTAACATCCTGTTACGCTTTGGGAACTGACGCTATTGGTAGAGGAGATATCCAAGAAGGAAAGAATATTTATCGAGATTGTTTTACTCAAGATGCAGTTCTCACTGCCATTTTTCCTGATGGTGCAACTCAAACAAATTATGGGACAGATTCTTGGGCAGATTTTGTCTATTCAGTATTTCAAGGAAATGGTTATACAGCTACTCAACACTTGATGGGTACAATAAACATCTCAGTTCAAAATAATCAAGCAAGGATGACTTCTTACCTCCATGCGACTCACAAACGCTCGGAAACCAGCATTGATGTCGCTAATGGCACTTATGAAGATAAAGTTGTCAACAGAAATGGACGCTGGAAAATTCGTAATCGTACCCTTAAACTCATCGATTTCCTGAATCTTAGCTCCCCAACTACGTCTTCAAGCACTAATGCTCGAAATGCTAATTCCTCACCTACTTTTGTAAGACCAAATATACCTCGTTTAAAAGAATAATTATTTAGATCGGAATGATAATAATACGGGTTGGATAAGTATTCTTTACCTCCCTGATGACCTGGAAAAAGGGGTGAAAAATATTCATCCTTTTTTTTGGTTGGCACTCGTTCAAAATATAGTGCGAGATAAAATATAGTTCTGAATCCAATAACTTTAAACTTTAGCAACCCTTTGCAGTTAGCTTTTATGCTGTTTGATATATGAATACAGAAGTTCGCGATCGCTTCGAGGATTTACAATTAAGCATGGGCTATTTCCGTGACTTCCATGACTTACAATAACTACGGTAATGCTCATCTGGGGACAAACTCCTAAACAACTGGTGCTAACTACCCGAAAATCACCCCATAATCCCTCAAACTTTAAACGAGATTTTAACCAATTCTCTAAATCTTCGGAAGCGGTTGAGCTTAACTGCTCGTTTGCACATTGCGAACACACAAGCACCAAACCAGATTCCCATCGGGGAGAAACAGTTGGAATAGAAGTTTCTGATCGAGTATTTATTAGAGGCAATGGTTGCTGAGAATTGGATGCAGGCCTCTTGAGGATACGTTTGAGTAATGCTTTAATACGCTGTAGGAATTTTTTCATGGACTACCCCACTTATTTCTCTAACAAGATATTGTAAATTTCCTGTTTAGTCTGTTCTACTAGAACGCCCAAGAAATGCTAGTCTATGCCAAGTCGTTTGTAGATTATGTAGAATTTTCACTTATGGACGCTAAGAGGGCATGATATTACTATCTTTAATTGCCACTCAGTATTACAATCTAGGGGTTCCCACTCGCTGGGAAACTATATGGAATGGCAAGTTAAACCAGAAACCCTCAAAGGCTGGTCGAAACATTGTCTTAAAAAAGAACTAACACCAACACAGTTTGAAAATAGCCCCGCAACGGCACGCCAAGTTGTATCCTGCATCACGCGCCGTGAGTTTAACAAGCAATTTATCGCCACTAATAATAATGAAACTGCTGCTGTGCGTGGCGTCGGTTGCTGGTGGATGACTGGCAGCTATACAGGCTGCAACAGCGGATTTACTGCTACATATCTTCAAAAAGTTGTCGGTTTTTACCAACAGCAGCGTTCAAAATCAGCAACTACTCCATAAACATCACCAAATTAATCGCTGCGATGTGGCAATAGAAATGTGAGTGGAAAGTAATTTAGAGACTTAGTAGCGCAATTACAGCAGTTTTCATGTATTTGAACCACACCTGTCGTAAGGGCGCAAGGCCTTGCGCCCCTAACGCGTGGTCTATTTACTACTACGCATCTACGTTGACTTTAATACAGAGTTTTAGCTTTAACCCAACCGTATTGAGTTATATCTAGACCAGGGATTGTTTGAACTTTGCCAATGCTGTTAGAATGCCTCGATGTCAAAAAAGCAACATTTATTAAACAAAAAACTCGGTTGGTCTTTGGATGAGCGAGATCCAAAGTTCATAGAATCTCTGATGCCCCTGTTTGGCTTTTTGTATCACTACTATTTCCGAGTTCAAACTAGTGGCTGGGATAATATTCCACCCCAACAAAAAGTCCTATTTGTCGGTTCGCACAATGGGGGACTCGCAGCCCCGGATATGACAATGATGATGTACGACTGGTTCCGAAGATTTGGTGTAGAGAAACCCATTTATGGTTTGATGCATCCCAAGGTTTGGCAAGCTAGCCCGCCACTAGCGCAACTGGTTGCCAAGGCTGGAGCAATCATCGCCCATCCAAAAATGGCTTACACTGCCTTACGCTCTGGAGCAAGTGTGCTAGTTTATCCCGGTGGAGCCGAAGATGTCTTCCGACCGCATTATTTACGTAACAAAATCTGCTTGGCGGGGCGACAAGGATTTATCAAGTTAGCGTTACGGGAAAATGTGCCGATTGTGCCTGTGATTTCTTGGGGCGCTCACGATACACTCATCGTTATCGCTGACTGCTACAAAGTTGCGCGGCAACTCCACGAATGGGGAATGCCTTGGCTATTAGGTATCGACCCAGAAGTTTTTCCAATCTATCTCGGACTGCCTTGGGGATTAGCAATTGGGCCATTACCCAATATTCCATTGCCAGTGCCCATATATACGCGGGTTTGTCTACCAATTATATTTGAACGCTACGGCCGTGAAGCAGCTAGCGATCGCCATTATGTCGATGAATGTTATGAATTAGTTGTTAGTCAGATGCAGCAAGAGTTAGATAACTTAATAAAGCTAACTGCTAAGACCAATTCTCTTTGAATAGTTATAAGTTAGGAGTTTTGAATCTTTAATTTCTCACTCCTAACTCCTAACTATTTTCCTAGCCACCGCTGACTGGTGGAATCAACACAACCTCATCCCCATCTTGTAGTAAGGTATCTGGTTCGACAAATATCAAATTAATCCCAAAACGGGTTATATCGCGCCATTGTGAGAGTTCAGGGTGTTCAGCTATGAGGCGATCGCATACTGCTTTGACTGGCATACTATTAGGAAATTCCAGTACTAATTCCGAAACTTTAAAGGCTTCTTGATAAGCAGCGAACAATTTGACGGTAACGGTGATTACAGATTTAGACATAAAACATACTTTGGCGGTACAAGCAAGTGTTTTAATAGTTGCCAATAATTTAAACAAATGTTCAACATAACTTATGTATGTTTTGCTTCCCCGCCCCTTGTAAAACAAATCTGAGTATACGTTGTTAGGGCTTGCTCTAAGAGGATGTTTGAAAAGTCGTGATTGGTGTATCAAATATTTTTTACCCCACCCTAACCCTCCCCTTATAAAGGCTATGGTGTACACACAAGTCTGAAATAGCAGAAAAACCCAAGATTTTACCCCACCCTAACCCTCCCCTTATAAAGGGGAGGGAACTAGATTTTCCGGTTTCCCCCCTTTATAAGGGGGGATTAAGGGGGGTAACAACGCAATTAAAATCATAGTCAAACACTTTTCAAACATCCTCTAAGCTTACTCCTACGGAGAAGCAAGCTACGCGATAGCATCTCTAAAACTTGCCATACCTTGGCGTACTCCTGCAAGTGTCGCAGACAAGCCTCTCGTAACCTTTATGGAAACAAGCTACGCGTAGCTTCTCCCTTTGGGAAAAGAGAAGGCTTTACGCTGCGCTATTGTCAATCTAAAATTGCAAATCTAAAATTCCAAATTGTTTGACTATTCAGCATTGAGGATTTTTGGTACTTTAAAAAATTCGCCTTCCTGTTCAGGCGCACTGTTGAGAATACTTTCCCGGTCGGGATAGGGTTGTAATTCATCCTCTCGTGTGATGTTACTGACATCAATTGCGCGTGTTGTTGGCAGCACATTACTGACATCAAGTTCATTTAATTGTTCAATATAGTCCAGAATACTTCCCAACTGGGTAGTAAATTGTTTCTCTTCTTCTGGAGTCAATTCTAAACGAGCAAGATTAGCTACTTTGTGAACTTGTTCTTGGTCAATCATAAATTAATTGTCATTTGTCACTTGTACTAAGCGTAGTTGAAGTATTGGTCATTGGTCATTGGTCATTAGTCCTTAGCAAATGACAAAGAACTAATGACTAATGACTAAAAGAATACGTCAATTTGCGATCGCCCAGTGGTTTTCAACCAGTTTTGAGCTTCGACATAGTTATTAGGGGCCATGCGAATAGCTCGAATCCAATAGTCTGCTGCTTGGTCAAAAAGTGCTTCGCCAGCCTCGTTATTTCCAGCTTCTTTTTCTTTTTCGCCTTGATAGTGATAAATCACCGCGATGTTGTTCAAGGCCTGGGGCATACGTGGATTTAACTCAATTCCCTTGTGATACAGTTCTAAAGCTTTGTTGTGGTCGCCATTGCTGGCATAGATTAGCCCCATATTGTAGAAAATATAGCCGCGATCGTTGGTATCTTCCTCTAGTGTTAGAGCTTCTTCATAGTATTCCAATGCCTCAGCATATTCCCCTTCCGCTTGGGCTGACATACCATCTCGATAATAAACAAACGCTTCTTTAGCTTTTTTGTTGGTTGGCAGAATCTTCAGAATGATATCCGCCATTACAGTAAAGGATTTGTCAATAAAATTATCGTTTTTTTGTGTTCTTGGCATATTTCTCTCTGGGTATTGGGCATTGGGCATGGGGGCACAAGAGGCAGAGTGGCAGAGTGGCACACAGGCACAGGGGAAAGACCTACTGCAACTTCCTCCCTGCTCCCCTGCTCCCCTGCTCCCTCATCTCCCCAATTTCCTAGTTCACTCAATAGTTAATTTAACTGATTTGCGGGGGCGTTCTTCTCACTGAGGGGTACGATACATTCTGAACTATTATGTCGAGAGTTGTTTACCAAGGTGCTAACTGGATATGCAATCATTGCTGGCGCTGGATAAGGACGCAATAGCTGCTGTAGGGTTTGGGCTGTTTGCACTTGGGAATCTAGCCATAAATCGTAATCTTGTGGCTCCAAAATTAATGGCATCCGCTCATGGATGGGTTGGAGTAATTCGTTAGCTGCCGTTGTCAAAATTGTACAAGAAATTATTTCTTCGTTATCAGGCGAACGCCATCTCTCCCACAAACCTGCAAAACCGAAGGGCTGCCCATCTTGGAGACGAAAATAAAATGGCTGCTTCTTACCTTGTTGGCGTTGCCACTCATAAAAGCCATCAGCTAACACTAAACAGCGCCTGTGCTTAAAAGCCGAACGAAAAGCGGGTTTTTCGGCAACAGTTTCTGCCCTAGCATTAATCAGCTTTGCCCCCATTCCTGCATCTTTCGCCCATGACGGAATTAATCCCCAATGCAACTGCTTAAATTCCCGCTTTTCGCTTTCGGGATTTTGCAACACTGTCGCCACCATTTGCGTAGGCGCAATGTTATATTCCGCTGCCAAATCGGGAACTGACTCGACATGGAAAATTTCAGACAATCCTTCTGCCGACTGGTTTAGAGTAAATCTTCCACACATAGTTTTATTTTCGACCATTAACTAAATTAAACATCTCAATCTAGAAATAAATTAATATTTTTTTTTATTTTCTCGAATAATTTCCTGTAGTACGTTCAGATACTAAATACAAAAAAAATATCCGGTTTTGGGAAAATCTTTTGGTAAAATATTGTATTTTGAACCTTCACTTCTCAACATATTCCTAACTGTATTTTAACATGGAACTACTGCATCTGTACGATTTTTTACCTTCTGGTCATGGTTATAAGATACGTCTTTTATTGACACAGCTAGGTATACCTTTTGAGAGGATAGAGCTTAACATCTTGAAAGGCGAGACTCGAACACCAGAATTTTTAAGTAAAAATCCTAACGGTAAGATACCTGTTCTAGAAATCGAGCCAGGGAAATATTTGGCAGAATCAAATGCCATATTGGTTTATCTGAGTGAAGGTACAGAGTTTTTACCTTATGACCGCTTTTTACGAGCGCAGGTACTGCAATGGTTATGTTTTGAACAATATAGCCATGAGCCTTTTATTGCTACATCAAGATTGTGGATTTCTATTTTAGGTAAAACTGAAGAATATAGTGAAGCTATCAAACAAAAACGTGAACCAGGCTATGCAGCACTTAGCTTGATGGATAAACACTTAACTTCTCAAGATTTTTTTGTAGGAGAGCGTTACACGATTGCTGATATCGCATTGTTCGCTTATACCCATGTAGCTGATGAAGGTGGGTTTGATTTAACACAATATCCTGCTATCCAAGGTTGGATAGAAAGAGTAAAAACTCAACCAAGGTATATCAGTATTACACAAGCATAAAAATTAGATTTTGCAAGTATTTATCTCTCGTTTATTGTCTCTAGTAGAGAATGTACTGGGTGGAGTATAGCTCATATTCAGAAGGCAGCAAAGTATTCAAAAAAGGTATTATTAAGCAGCAGTTAGGTATCCTTATCAATTTCCATTAGCTTTTGCCGAGAGGACAAACCTAACTTAATTCTGATATGAGACTTGGGTACATCAAATTTATCTGCTAGTAGTTTAATTAACTCTTCATTAGCCTTACCATCAACTGGAGGCGATTTTAAATAAACAGTCAGACTACCATCAGGTTTTTCTTCAATTTTTTGGTGTTTTGAATTAGGTTTAACCTTGACTTTTTTTTGCATAACCTATTTTGTGTAATTGTCGCAGCCACAACCAGCCTAAAACAGAACCCAATACATAATGAGGAAAATCCCACCACACAAAGGTCGTACCAAGTAACAATTTACCTATCAAGGTGGCGCGAATTTGCTCTAATAGCGGCGGATGCCAAAGTTGCAAGAATTCTAGTATACAGGTGATGACAAAAACCCATATAGGAATTTGGATTACTGCTGCGCGACTTCTGAAAAATAAAAATGCGAACAGGCACCAAAATATTTCGTAAAATACCGCTGCTCCGTAGTCATTAAACCAGTGATGGGCAGGCCCATAATAATACTTAAACAAAAATCCCATCGGTACAACAATGAGTACAGAAATAATAATCAATATTGTTTGGTTACGGTAGCGAAGCATTTTCTTAAATAGTTAATGTTTTTTAACATGAAATTACGCAAATTACAAGTAATCTACATTGAACTGAGAAATAGTTCTTTGATTGATGCTGAACTTACATATTTAGTGAGAAATTTAGGAGAGATAATATGGCTTTCGGTACTACAAATCCTGACACGATAAATGGGAGTTCGGGAAATGACACTATAGTTGGTTGGGCTAGTGGTGGTAACGCCAATAGTACCTCCGGTAACGATATATTGAATGGCTTGGCTGGTAACGATTCCCTCGCAGGTGGGACTGCAAACGACAGTCTCAGCGGTGGAGATGGCAATGATACACTTGATGGGGGTACAGGAAACAACACTTTAAAAGGTGGTGCAGGCAGTGACACCTTCGAAGGCAGTCAGGGTAACGACAACATGGATGGTGGAGATGGCATTGATACCGCAGACTACAGTCAAATAGATCAAACCATTACCTTATCAGGTATTGGAACCATCCAAAAAGCTGGAGGATTGGGAAAAGACCTACTATTTAAAGTGGAAAAGGTTATTGCTAATCCTAATGTTGCCAACAACACCATCGATGCATCCCAATCTTTACCTGGGGTATCTGTCACCGCTAATCTGCAAACCCAAAGTTTAGCTGCCAATAACGTTCCTGGTTTAGGAAGATTGTCATTTAACGCAGTCAACTTTGATAATGTCATCGGCACAAATGCAAATGACAGCATTGTTGGCGATAACCAAAATAACCGATTATCCGGTAATAATGGCAATGATACACTTGACGGCGGTTTAGGTATTGACACTTTGAATGGAGGAGTCGGTGACGATAGTTACTTTGTTGACATTAATCTTGATACCATTACAGAGGCTGCGAATTCAGGCATAGATACCGTCCGGTCTTCTGTCAATTACACACTAGGAGCCAATCTGGAGAACCTAAGGCTGAGGGAAGGTGGCAACCTGATCGCGATAGGTAACAGTCTTAACAATTTACTTTTTGGTAATACTTCTAATAACACTTTAAATGCAAGAGTAGGCGATGATACGTTAGACGGTAGTAATGGCGATGATATCCTCAATGGTGAGGACGGCAATGATAGCCTACAAGGCGGGCCGGGCAATGAAATACTCAATGGGGGATCTGGAAATGATATCCTCATCGGTACTTTTCCTGGTAGTCCGCTTCCACCCGGATTAGAGGAAATTGATAACTTGACTGGCGGGGCTGGGGTAGATAGATTTATCCTGGGGGACGCTGTAAATGTTTTCTACGACGATAACAATACTACGAATCCTGGTTTTGGAGACTTGGCTTTTATTACTGACTTCAACTCTAGCCAAGACCGAATTGAACTCAACGGATTTTCACAAGATTACCGCTTGCAAGTTGTTGGAAGCAACACACGAATATTTTTAGACAAACCTGGAGCAGAGCAAGATGAGATCATCGGTATTGTGCAGGGGGTAGTGGGTCTCGCGCTTGATAGTGACAGCTTCACTTTTCTATGAGCGGAAAAATACTGGATAAATTACAAACAATACATTCGTCAGCCCTGAAGGGTTATCTTGCCTGAAGATGGCGGAACTTTCTCTGGTAGCAGTTCTAATCCTGATTTTTCTTATACACTAGGAGTCAGTTTTGCATAAAAACATTGTCAACTTAAGAAAGTACTAATATCAGAAGCCAGATTCAAGGATACTTTTCCTCTTGGCTAGGGGAACACGGCTGCGTGTTCTCCTTTATCCGATATGAGACTTTTTACAAGCCAGTACTTATCTTCAGGAGCAACACATCTTAATTCTTTCTAATTGATTAACGTTCTAAAATTATCTTGATAATTGCAATTTTGGGTAAATGATAATCAAAACTAATCATATAGTTGCAATCAAAACCGATGAAATCCCTCAAAAGTCCCTCATCCAGCTTTTCTAATTCCCAAGCACCAGAACAAACTTCTCAATTGGCCTATAGACCGTTTGGTGGCCAAACTCAAAAAGCATCTTTTACGCCCGTGGCACAAACGGACGTAGAGAATGAAGCTTTTGCAGAAGAAAAGATGGAAGTAACTGAATTGGAATTACAAGCCAAGCATCGGACGATTACGCCAGAGGGACAAGAACGGCTGACTGTATTGCAAGCCAAGATGGAGCGATCGTTGAATTCTCGGCTGGAAAAAGCAACTCGATTTGGTCATAACTTTGCCAATATTCCAGTCAGAAGACCAGATACACCAACAGCAATTCAGGCAAAACTGACGATTGGGGAGTCTGGAGATAAGTACGAGCAAGAAGCTGACCAAACGGCGCGTCAGGTGATGCAAAGAATTCATCAGCCACAGAGTGAGCAACTTCAGCGAGAAGAATTACCTGATGAAGATGAATTGCAAATGAAACCAGAGGGTAGTATTCAGCGCGAGGAACTGCTAGAAGAAGAAAAAGAAGTACAAATGAAATCTTTGGGAGAAACTCCGTCGCTGCAACGGGAGGAACTACCAGAGGAAGAAGAATTGCAAATGAAGTCGCTTGGTACTTCATCCCAAACAGTGACTGAGGTAAAATCCCCGACCAAACCGCTTGGACATGACATTAGTCGAATATCACTGCGGCGTCCACAAACAAAACTGACAGTTAATCAGCCTGGAGACATTTATGAGCAGGAGGCTGATAGTGTCGCCAATTTGGTGATGCAGAGGATGAGCGTAGGTCGGGAGGCATTACCAGAGGAAGAAGACCAATTACAAATGAAATCCCTGGCGGGTTCCATTACGCCTTTGGTGCAGCGTCAGGGCAAAGGGAGAACAGCAGCAACATCTGAGTTAGAAACTTCTATCCAACAAGCACGTGGAAATGGGCAGCCGCTTGCAGATGATATCAAGCAACCAATGGAGCAAGCATTTGGGGCTGATTTTGGTGGTGTGAAAATCCACACAGATAGCCGCTCTGATCAGCTAAACCAATCCGTTCAAGCTCGTGCTTTCACCACCGGACAGGATATTTTCTTCCGTCAAGGAGAATATTCTCCAGGAAGTCATGGAGGAAAGGAATTGCTTGCCCATGAGTTGACTCACGTTGTCCAACAAAATGGTGGTGCAGTTCAACGTAAATCTATTCCTGACCAAGGGGTAAAAAACAATAAGATACAGGCTAAAGCCTTCTTAACTTCTCCTTCTATCGAGCAGCCAATTCAGCGCCGAGAGAATCCGCAACAGCAACCTGAGCGAGATAATCAGGGACAGGTAGAGCAAGCCACCCTGAAAGCTGATGTGCAAAACCGAGAAGGGCAACGTCAGACTCCGGTAAATAAGGGCGTGGCAGCAGCTTCACCTCCAGCAGACGGGGGTGGTGGGGCGGCAGGCACTTCTGGAAATCCATCAGCAAACCAGAACAAAAATAATCCTCAGCAACAAGGTGAGGCAGATAAGCAAGGACAGTTAAAGCAAGCAGATCCGAAGGCTAATCCTCAACAAGGGCAACAGACTCCAGACGGAAAAGGCTCAGTGGCAGCAGGCTTACCTGGAGCAGAAGCAGGTGGAGAAAAGGCTCCTGCTTCTGCAAACGATGACCCAGGCTTCCAAGCAGTAGTCGGCACAACGAAAGAGGTCGCAGCAAAGCAGAAGAAACACGAACCAGCTAAAAACAAAGCTCAAGAAGCCCAATCTGCTGCTGTACCTCCTGGCAACGAAGTAGACAGCAAAGCGCAAGCCAATCAAGTTGGTGAAATGGAGCAGACTGAAACTCCACAATTTGATGCAGCCGGTTTCAAAGCCAAACTCATGGAGCGAATTGCCGATGTAGCTCCCAAGAACTTGGAAGAGGCGGACAACTTTAAAAATAACAACAAACTTGACTCAGTTAAGGGCGATTTGAGCGGCAAAGTTGATGAAGAGCAGAAAGCTTCTCAAGAACCTCTGGAAGAAAAAGCAAAAGAAACGCCTGACACCAGTGGAATTGAGTCGAAAAAAGTGACACCACTGTCAGTAAATGACCCTGGAGCGCCTGCATCAGATATCGGTGCCGAAAAAGCAGCACCAAAGCCGAAGGGGCAAAGTGAAGTTGAAGCTCCACTGCAAGAAGACAGCAAAAAGCTTGACCAGCAAATGAGTGAGGCAAATGTCACCGAAGAGCAGTTAGCGAACTCTAACGAACCAGAATTCCAAGGGGCGCTCAAAGCTAAGGAAGAAGCTCAAACTAATGCAGCACAAGCCCCTCCAAAGTATCGCCAGCAAGAGCAAGACCTGGTAAAAAATGCTCAAGCTGCTGCTCTAGGCACGGCACAACAGAATCTCCAGGATATGCATGGTGTACGCACCCAACAGCTAGGTCAGGTTGGAGAGCAGCAGGTAGGAGCCAAGAGTAAAGACGAGCAGGCACGGGTTAAGGTCGCTAGTGATATTAATAAGATTTACGAAGATACCAAAGTCCAAGTTGAGAAAACTCTTGGCGACCTAGACTCTAAAGTTCAGCAAGAGTTCGATGCTGGTGCGGCTGAGGCTAAGAAAGCCTTTGAGGATTACGTTGACCAGCGGATGAAGAAATATAAAGATGATCGATATAGCGGCTTTTGGGGGCCTGGAAAATGGTTAATAGATAAATTGTTCGGTATGCCCTCAGAGGTCAACGCCTTCTATGAAGAAGGACGACAGCTGTACATCAATAAAATGGATGCTGTCATCGATAAGGTTGTTACGGTTATTAGTAAAGGGTTGACACAGGCAAAAGCAGAAATTGCCAAGGGTAAACAGAAGATTGAGAAATATGTCAACCAATTACCTGAAGACCTCAAAGGGGTCGGTCAACAGGCAGCAACAGAGATTCAGGGCAAATTTGAAGAGTTGCAGCAGAGCGTCAGCGATAAAGAAAATGAGCTAATTGATACCCTGGCACAAAAGTATCAGGACAACCTCAAAGCTGTTGACGATCGCATCAATCAAATGAAGGAAGAAAATAAGGGATTGGTGCAGAAGGCGATCGACTTCGTTGTGGGAGTAGTTAAGACGATTATTGAACTAGGAAAACTGCTGCTACAGGTTTTAGCAAAAGCCGCTAGCATCATCCCGAAAATTCTCCAAGATCCGATTGGTTTCTTAAAGAATGTAGTTCAGGGAATCAAACAAGGTTTTCAGAACTTTGTGAAAAATATCGGCAAGCATCTCCAGCAAGGACTGATAGGCTGGCTGACAGGTACTTTGGCAGAAGCTGGTGTGACGATGCCAGAGAGCTTTGACATGAAAGGCATCTTTGGCTTGGTAATGGAAGTGCTGGGGCTGGGGTATGAAGGTATCCGAAAACAGGCAGTGAAAAAATTTGGCAGGCGCAAAGCCGAGCTTTTGGAAGAACGCTCCGAGATATACCAAATTATAGCCGCCGAAGGTGTGGCTGGTCTGTGGCAGTTCGTCCAGGATCAGATTGGTGATCTGAGGGCGCTGGTGCTAGACCCTCTCAAGGACTTTGTGATCCAGAATGTGATTGAGGCAGGGGTGACGTGGATTCTCAGCCTGTTTAATCCAGCTTCAGCATTCATCAAAGCGTGCCAGGCGATTTACGAGATAGTCATGTTCTTTATTGAACGTGCTAGCCAAATTGCAGAGTTGATTAATGCCATTATTGATGCAATAGTTGCGATCGCTAACGGTTCCATAGAAGCGGCGGCGAAGGGGATAGAAGATGCTTTAGCCAAGGCGCTACCAGTGGTAATCAGCTTTTTAGCCAGTCTCTTGGGCTTGGGTGGCATCAGCCAGAAGGTTCAAGCCATTATCGCCAAGGTGCGTAGACCTTTTGAGAAAGCACTTCTCTGGGTGATTGAGAAGGAAGTTAAGCTTGTCGCGGGTATTGAGAAAAAGTTCGATAAGAAAGATAAACACAAGAAGAATAAAGCTGATAAGGATTCGACCAATCAAAAGCGGGAAGGTACAAAACAAGAGAACACAAACAAGGACGCAGCTGAACGAAACAGGTTTAAAGATAAGGAGGGAGCAGGAAAAGATAAGTATGGGAAGGCAAACGATAAAGTCAATGATAAGTTTGAGTTTGGCAAGGATAAGGAGAAAGGAAAGGAAACTCAGAACAGTAAGGAGAATACATCACAAGATAAACGAACTCATGAGGTGAAAAAGAAGGATTTAAAAGCAGCTCGGAGAAAATTACAGGGAATTATTTCCAAATCTGAAAGTACAAAACAAGTCGAACAACATTTTCCTGCTATTAAAAAAGATTTTGGACTTAATAAGCTTGAGTGGGAAAAACTAGGCACGCCCTCGGCTAGTGTAATCATGGAAGTTAATCCCAGAGCAATTATTGATCTTTCTGGCTCCGATTTAATACTTAACGCAGGAGATACAACACATAGTAATAAATTTAAGCAAGAGGTTACTTTTGAAACAGGTTATATTGATAGCAAATACTTGGTTGGTAAAAAAATGGAAGCTACCAAGTTAGGCCCAAATCATCCACAAGGAAGTCCTCCAGGGGGCGCACTGAATCTGCTAATGAAGAAGTTACAAACTAATCCTCGTTCAGGTAATCACGAAAAGTATATAAAAGGACACTTGTTAAACGATAACCTTGGTGGCCCAGGAAGTGCACAAAATCTTTATCCTATAACTGCTGATGCAAACAGTAAACACGTACGACAAGTTGAAAATAAAGTTAAGGATTGGGTTAATAGTCAGGGGTATTGGGTTTATTACAAAGTTGAAGTTGCTAATGAGAAGGTTGATCTGGCAAATGGAGTGATTAATGCTGATTTTGTTTGTGAAGCAGCTCAACTTGATGTTGATGGGAAAAAATCTTTTAAAGGTGCTATCAAAACAACTATTCATTCGGAATTAGGAGAGAAGAGAAAGGATACAAAAAATGAGATTAATAAGGATGAATTTAGTGAAAAAGACACAATAAAAGACCCATTATTTGATCCGACAAAAGTAGAAGTTTCATCTACTAAGAAACGAAAACGTGGTGAGATGGAAGAAGTAGAACCATCATCCTCTACTGATAGTAAAAAATTAGAATTTTCATCTACTAAGAAACAAAAACTTAGTGAGATTGAAAAAGAACTAGAACTGTCAGGTAAAAAATAGAAATAAAATGAAAAACCAAAATATCGTACAGAAATTTCATTTAATGGTAGATGATCTGAAAAATAACCAAGCTATTAATATCGACATTGATAGTTGCGAATTTAATCCTCCGGCAACAGAAGAAGAACTAAATGCAGCCCAAATCAAGTTCAAGCTTACTCCAGCGATGATTGATTTTTATAGCAAGGCAAATGGTATTAACATTTTCTGGGAAAGAGCGGAGCAACCAGAAATTTCTGGAGGAGGATTAGCGGCTGGATATATTGATTTGTTGCCTGTTCAGGAAGTATTTAAGGATTGGAAAAATATTATTTATTTTGGTGAAGATGATCCGTGTAAGCCTTTACATCCTATAGATTTTTTCATTGGCAACGCTTGTGCAGCGCTTTATTTAAATGGCTCAGATAACCCTGAAGTCTATTATTATTATCGTGGCGAAAAAATGAGGCCGCTAGGTGTAGATTTTGAGGGATATTTGGAACTGTTACTAAAATCACGTGGTTTTTGGTATTGGCATCTAGCTATTGCTGGGCCTAAGGATGTTAACCCTGATACTCCGATTACAACTGAAGAAAGAAACTTTAGAAAAATTATGCCTCAGCTTTTTGCAGACTTTGATGGATCGGATTTTCAAAGGTTGAATAAGGAATAAAATTATTAAATGACTAACTCTGCATGACTGCCAAAACAGAAAATCATCAAATAAACACTGAACTAACCCTACACGACTCCTCCCAATCTCCTTTAACCGTTCGCGCGATCGCACTCACTCTCACCACACAAGACAACGAACTCATCGAGTGTCGCCTCACGTTCCAAGTCAACCCACAACTCTACCAACGCATCGATACTGCTGCTTTATTCAATCTCAAAGCAGATGCGCGTAACCCCCTATCATCTGGTAAATTCCTCAGCGAACCAGACATTACTATCGAAACCAGCCTGAAACCCGATTTATTATCACTACTAGCAGAACACGCTGTCAACATTGATGAAACGGCAAAATATATCCTGAATTTAAGTCAAGAAGAACCCGATAACCAAATCCTCTTCACCGAAAGTTGGTTGAGTTTATCTGTTAAACAGCAACAAGAATCTGGCGAAATCGGCTATCGTACTCTTTGGTCTTATATTAGCCCAGAAAATATTGCTCAAACAAACGTTTCCAGTGAAGGAATTGCTGAAGGTATTGTCAGTTTTTTTAAAGATTGGACTGAGGCTAATTTATCTGTAAAAACTCAGAAAGCATCTGCCAAAATGTTGGAAGGGATCGATAAATTTTTGACAGAGTTAGCTGAGATTAACTTAGATGACATAACACCAAAAATAGAGGCAAATTTTCTGCCATCTCCTACAGATAGTAATATTTTTGAAGCAATAATTAATTTCTTCCAAGCTGATAATTGGCTGTTTGTACAACTTCCAGGACAGCTAGCTTTACAGATAGCTTTTCAGGGTGAAAATGGCAAATGGAATTGTTACGCTAGAGCAAGAAGTGAACAAAATCAATTCGTTTTTTACTCAATTTGTCCAGTCAATGCACCAGAAGAGAAGCGGCTGGCTGTAGCAGAGTTCATAACTAAAGCTAATTCAGGTATGATTATCGGCAATTTTGAGCTAGATTTTGCTGATGGGGAGATTAGCTACAAAACTAGTATTGATGTAGAAGGCGACAGGCTCAGTTCAGCACTCATTCAACGGGTGGTTTACGCTAACGTCACGATGATGGATGAATACTTACCAGGAATTTTGTCTGTAATTTATGGTAATTTTTCGCCAGAAGAAGCGATCGCCGACGTTGAAAGGTAAGTTATTTAAGTAGATAGCCAGTAAATCACGAGCAATATTCAACAATTAAGTCTGTCATAATAATTCCAGTACCTTTCAAAAGTGCGAGCAAGCTTAGATAGGAGAATATCATGCTGGAAAAGGCAATATATAACATTACGCTTGATGGTCAAGACATTATCATCAAATTTAATAAAAACATTCTTGATTAAGAAAGCCTAAGCAAATTTTTAGAATATTTGGAGTCAGAGACAATTAGAAGGCGCAGTCATCTAACAGAAGAGCAAGCCACGGCCCTAGCTGATGAAATAGACCGAGATGCGTGGTTAAAAATTAAGCATAAATTTGTAGGGTAGTCGGTAGTGTTCATACAACAGCCGATTATTGTTGATACCAATATATTGTTCTCAGGATTGCTCAATAGCCAATCTAGTTTTGCTGAGATACTCCTCGGCTCAGATTACCGTTTCCTCGTGTGCGAGCAAGTTTTGGTAGAACTATTTAAGCGCAAAGAGAAGTTAGTTAAACTCAGCCAACTATCAGAAGATGAAATAGTGCGAATTTACCAAATACTGCTAAAATGAATTACTCTCTATAAAGAAGATTTAATTTCCCCCAACAATCGGGTAACAGCCTACGCTTTATGTCAGGATATTGATGAAAGTGATACTCCCCACGTAGCACTAACATTGGAATTAAAGGGCTTATTGTGGACAGGAGATAAAAAACTCAAAGAGGGATTGAAACGAAAAAACTTTAACCAGTTCTTTGAAATACAAAACAAGTATTAAGATAGAAGGCGATCGCCTCAGTTCAGCACTCATTCAACGAGTGGTTTACGCCTAACATCACGATGATGGATGAATACTTGCCAGGAATTTTGTCTGTAATCTATGGTAATCTCTCGCCAGAAGAAGCGATCGCTCAGGTTGAAAAGTAAGTCAATTATTCGTAGTGATACCGACAAGCGAGAAAATCAATCTGAGTTTTTCCCACCCGATATACAAGCCGATGTTCTAAATCAATTCGCCGCGACCAAATATCTGCATCCATATATTTTAATGGTTCTGGTTTACCAATCCCCTCAAACGGGTCTTGCATTACAGCTGTAACCAAATCTAATATTTTCGATGCTTTCTGAGAATCTTGCTTAAACCACCAAGCTAAATCTTCTTTAAATTGAGAACTAAAACCAGGACTACGATTAACAATAACTGGTTTAATTTCAATAGGTTCAGCTTTCTTTTTCTTCTTGCTCAATCCCCAACTCCTGCTGAAGTTCTGCTAGCGTTTGAGATTGGATTTTTCCTGTTTTTGACTCTTCTATTGCATCCAATAAACGACGCGCATTAGCAGGCGATCGCAAAAGATAAACCGTCTCAAGTAAACTCACTAAATCTGATTCAGCAATCAAGGCTACATTTTCACCATCACGACGGTTGATCATATACACCTGATGATTTTCTACCACCAGTTCTAATAACTTAAAAAAGTCATTTCTCGCATCGGTTGGGGATGTGATTTTGTAAGGCAACATTAGTTTATGTACATAAAGTTGTACATAAATTATAAACTATGCGGTTCGTTCCTCCATTGCTGTTACCTAAATCTTGACAAAAGAGCGATGTCTAACGACAAGCCGTTAAGCTTCTACGCCCACGTTGAAAGGTAAGCCAATTATTCAGCATTGGAGATTTTTAGTACATTTGTATAGAGTAAACCCAGATTAAGGTTCTACTAAAACAGGTGTACCAAGTTTGACCATTTCATACAATTCGCGGACATTCTCGTTATACATCCGAACGCAACCATGAGAAGCTGCTTTCCCGACAGATGTTTTATCAGGAGTACCATGAAATCCGATGTATTCTCTGCCAACATTCCAAAATGCAATCCAGCGTTCTCCCAAGGGATTATTTGCACCTGGAAGAACTAATTTTCCAGTTTTAGGATGTGTCCAATCTGGATTTTTCAACATCTCAATAACTTTGAACTTTCCTATTGGCGTTTCCCACCCTGGTTTACCGACCGCGACTGGGTAGCTAGCTTGTAAACTGTCTCCTTTGTACATATACAGCTTCCGCATACTTCGTTTAAGTACTAGATGGATGTGTTGTTTAGAAACTGGGGGAACAGTTGGCTTGACTATAGGAGATGCTGGCTTCTCAATTGTTTTTTGGGAATCTGTGCGTTTCTCAATACTCACCCTAGCAGTATGCTGTGATTGCAGCCAGAACAACAACGCAATTGCACCAAAACCAATACTTAAACCAGTACAAAGTTCCGGGTTATTCTTGATTATCTTGTTTTGCATAAACTATTCAGCTTGGAGCGAAGCTAGCAATTTAAGTTAAAATAATCACTTTTTTAATCAACTTTAATAAATTATACCAATTTCAAAAAAAAATGCGGCATATAAGGCTACCTGAGTTCATTACTACCTTAAAACATGCTTTCCCTCAACAAGCCAAAATTAAAGAATCAGCAGGCTTAATTCCTAAATTCTAATTTTTGGCTTTCCATTTTGCCCTTTATAAATCTATACTTTTACCATAGTCTTATTGGGAAATTGGGAGAGACTGAAGGTGCTTTTTGAACTGGTGTAGTCGGTTGTTTTATTCTCCTTCTTGAAGGAGTTTGTCTCTGTGGTGTGTCCGTTACTGGTCTAACTCGTGGTCTAGATTCTGGTCTACTAATGGCTGTTGAACGCCTCGATGACCTTCTAGACTCCTCTCTACTAATGGCTGTTGAACGCCTTGATGACCTTCTAGGTTGCTCTCTACTAATAACTGTTGAACGCCTTAATGACCTTCTCGATTCTGCTCTACTAATGACTGTTGAGCGTGATGAAGAGCGTCTGCTTTCTGGTTGTATCGCAGGTCCCGCAGCAGGTAATCCATCAACAATAATATTATTATTACTATTATTATTGTTTGATGCTATTGCCGGCCCTGCAACAGGAAGTGCTTCTTGGGCCAGTAATCGTTGCGCTGGAAAACAACTCAAACTTGTGAACACAACTAAAGCAGTAGCAGAAAGTCTAATTTTCATCTTCTTTAATAACCTTTGCTTTATAAATTTACTTCAGATGCACGCCACTGGAATGCCAAGCTCAATTAATCAGATTGATGTGCAGACTATCGATAATTGCGATTGAACTCTTTACAGGACAAATTATCGCTTCCTTCTAACTTATCTTCACGCCAGAGTCCATCTTTCTCAGTTTTATCTGTAAATATATATACTCCTTCTCCTTGACATTTATTATTAGCAAAGTTTCCTCTATATTCGTTTCCGTTTCTCAATTTTAAATATCCCAGTCCTTGCAACTGATCATTTTTAAACTGCCCTAAATAATAGTTAATATTACTTTCTGCCGGATATGATAATCTCCCACAACCACTACGTTTATTATTCTTAAAGTCTCCATAGTATTGAAATTCATTCTGCTTAAAAAGCATCAATCCTCTACCGTTGGCTTCTTTCGTTTTTGGATTTATCTGCCCATAATATTTATAGACGTTAGTTTCCCAAGTTGGTTTGCTAGTGGCTGGGGGGGGCGAGGATAGCTGTTGATCTTTAGCGCAAGGTAGTTGGGAGAATTTTGAAGAAGTTGGTATAGTATCTGGTGTTGTTGTGGGAACTGGTACAGCAGTTGGTGTAGGAGATGGTTCTGTTGGAGAAGCTGGTACAGTGTTTGGTTCAGGAGATGGTGGCGATGCTTCTTGCCCTAGTATTTGTTGTATTGGAAGAACACCTAAACTTGTAGAAATAAGTAAACAACAAGTATAAAGTATAAGTTTTATCTTCATAAAACACCTTTCTTGTGTAATGTATACAACCTAAAATTCATTCATAAATCCTAATTTTCTGCAAAATCGTACTTAATTAATACTTCCTAAATAACGGTATTAAGCCTATAGTTTGCCATTGTATTAAGCCTATAGTTTGCCATTATAGTTACAAAATACGCATAAGTACGTGTTTATGGATATTTAGTATAAATATTTAATTTATCAAAATATTGTTAATAAACTAAGTATAAACCACTAAATGTATTTAATTAGCATAAATGAAAACAAACTTAAGTTTTTCTTAATATTTTAAGATATTTTGCCACTTTTGTGGAAAATTAATAGTAAAGTGCCTACTAAATTTACTATATTTAAAGGCAATTCGATATAAGGAATTTAAATCCGTCATTAACGCATAAAAGTCCAATTGATAAGAAGACTGTTACCTAAGTAAATAAGCTGAAAACTGTTAAGAGGGTTTTAGGCTGAAAAAGCTGATAGTTGGCATCTTAGATGCTGAAGGCTCCTTACATGACAAATTATCGCTTCCTTCTAACTTATCTTCACGCCAGAGTCCATCTTTCTCAGTTTTATCTGTAAATATATATACTCCTTCTCCTTGACATTTATTATTAGCAAAGTTTCCTCTATATTCGTTTCCGTTTCTCAATTTTAAATATCCCAGTCCTTGCAACTGATCATTTTTAAACTGCCCTAAATAATAGTTAATATTACTTTCTGCCGGATATGATAATCTCCCACAACCACTACGTTTATTATTCTTAAAGTCTCCATAGTATTGAAAATTATTCTGCTTAAAAGCCATCAACCCTCTACCGTTGGCTTCTTTAGTTTTTGGATCGATCTGCCCGTAATATTTATAGACGTTAGTTTCCCAGGTTGCTTTGCCTGTAGCTGCGGGGGGGGAGGATAGCTGTTGATCGCTATCGCAAGGTAGCTGAGAGAATTTTTTGATTGTAGAAAGCGGTTTCGGAGTAACTGCTTGCGGTTGTGGAGTAAGTGTTTGTGGATTTGGAGGAGTTGGTGATTGAGCAAAATATCTAGATACCACATACAAAGACATGATAGATCCAAATAAAACTCCTCCGCCTATTACCATAACTTTCCGATTAGATGCCGATCGCCGACGATCTGACTTTGGTTTTGGTGATGGTGGTGATTGAGTAAGTGCTTGCAACGCTTCTGCTGCTGTTTGGTAACGCTGGCTAAAGTGAGAACGCACCATATTTGTTAACACCTCGGCAAATCTGTCGCTGACATTCACCCGATCGCGCCAAATTATTTCACCTGTTGCGGGATCTTCGGGTAACTTTTGAGGCGGTACGCCTGTCAGTGCTTGAATTCCTAGCATACCTACTGCATACACATCGCTAGATAGTTTCGGCTTGCCATTAGCTTGTTCATTTGGCATATAGCCATTTGTACCAATCAGGATGCTTGATGTGACTAGACCTTGAGTATTCGTCTCCAAGCATTTAATTTCTTTCACTGCTCCAAAATCAATCAGCACAATCTTTCCGTCTTGATGACGACGCATGATATTCTGTGGCTTAATATCACGATGAATAATACTTTGTTGATGGATAAATACTAAAACTTCTAAAACATCCGTGAGCAGTTTTTTTACTTCTGCTTCACCCCAAGGCTGACCTGCTATTATTTCTTTGCTTAAGTCATGCCCATCAATAAATTCTTGTACTAGGTAAAATTCGCCGTTTTCTTCAAAATGGGCGAATAGTTTGGGAACTTGGTTGTGAATGTTGTCTAAGCGATATAAAGTTTCAGCTTCCCGGTTAAATAAACCTTTAG
The DNA here is from genome assembly GCF_034530835.1 of Nostoc sp. DedQUE12b. NCBI lineage: Bacteria > Bacillati > Cyanobacteriota > Cyanophyceae > Nostocales > Nostocaceae > Nostoc > Nostoc sp. DedQUE12b. The sequence continues at coordinate 110,094 of NZ_JAVRCI010000008.1, forward strand.
CAATCTTTAGAAGTGCTTCATTCTGGTTTTGCGGCTTCAGGTGTTTGACAACACATTTAGGCTTGGGAGTTGTAGGTATATCCAAATCTTCTGCTAAATATGTCTCGCCAAATCCACCGCTTCCCAAGGGATGAATAATTTTATAACGACTGCGGAGTACTGTGCCAAGAGGATGCATTAGATTTATACAGCATTAAATAAGGTATATAGAATTTAATTTCCGGCAGTTTTAACTAAAAAAATACAACAGTAAATTCAGTCGTTTACTCCTAGACTTTTAATACTTTAAAGGTGGATAACCTATCCGAAAAGTGCTTCTGAGGAGTAAAAAATGGACGAGCAATATACTAAGATTTAATTTTATGTTATTACAATTTTGCCAAATTTTGTTTAAAAAATCTCAGTTTTCCTCCCATTCAACGGTTGATTTACGCCAATGTCACGATGATAGATGAATATCTGTCAGGGATAATGTATGTCATTTATGGTAGCGCATCACCAGAAGAAGCGATGCCTACGGCAACCCGTTTGCGTAGCGTCTCCGACAGGAGAAGCGGGAACGCCAAAATTGAAGGTTAGTTGGATATTTGTTTTTTTGCTAGCTAGTCCCTAAGCAGAAGTCATAGTAACAATTGCCACTATGACTTCTGCTGCGGTTGAGTATTTCTGAGTCTTAATTTAAATTTGCAACTAAACCTTTGCTTCCAAAGATTTGAGTAACTCGGTATTCACGCCTGATTCACGAGTTAGGGCAATTTTGCCAGTGCGGGCGATTTCTTTCAAACCAAATTTTTGTAATACTTGCACGATCGCTACGAGTTTACCTGGATCTCCCACAACTTCTAAGGTGAGAGAATCTTCCGCCACATCCACGACTCGCGCCCGGAAAATCTGAGACAGTTCGATCACTTCTGAGCGATTGCTGGTACTAGCATTCACCTTCAAAAGCATCAATTCCCGCTCGACACAAGGAGTTTCGGTAATATCCTGGACTTTCAGGACATTGACTAACTTGTATAGTTGCTTGGTGAGTTGCTCGATCACGCGATCGTCACCAGGGACAACCATTGTAATTCGGGAGACTCCTCCTTGTTCAGCAGGACCAACAGCAAGGCTTTCAATATTAAAGCCGCGACGCGCAAATAAACTAGATATGCGGGAAAGAACACCCGCCTCATCTTCTACGAGAACTGAAAGGGTATGTTTCATCTTCGCCAACAGAGGCTAGAGCAGGAATTGAGTAACGCAGATACTAGCTAAGGGCAATGCTAGACCTACTACCGCACTAAATTTACAGTGCGACCTCCTATTGTAAACTTAAGCGTTGCACTCGTTGCATTCTCAATCGAGAAATTGTCTAGAAATCATACCGCAAGAAGTAATTTCATTGAATGAATATCTTTTTATTGGCAGATGCGGCATTTTTGTAAAACTTTTATACTCAGATTTGATAAGTCGGTAATAGGAGAAAAGTTTTATGGGTTGGTTAAAAAGATTGTTTGGAATGGAAAAACCTGAAAATGCGGAAGTAAATCCGGCTCCACAGGCTGTACAGCAAGCGCCTAGTGCTAATGTTGCTACTGCTACGCAACCGATACCCCCAGAACGGCTGGGTTTGAGCGGAGAATATGACCAAAGTGGTTTAGCAAAGCGGGTGGCGTTGGCATTCGATCAAGACCCCCAACTCGACGATGTTAATACCCTTTGGGTGGCTCAGACAGGTAGCACTGTAGTGTTGAAAGGTAAAGTCCCCAGTCAAGAAATTCTCAACAAAATGGTTTCTGTGGCGCGTTCTGTAAATGGTGCTACAGATGTTGACACTAACCAAGCGACGATTGGCTAATTACTGCTAATGCGATCGCACCCCCATTGCATAAAATATTTAGGGAACAACTAATGGCGATGCCTGCGGCGGGCTTCTCTACGAGAGGCTACGCCAACCCATCTCTCAATCCAATCTAAAATCGCTTGGTTAACTTGTTCTGGACATTCATCATGGGGACAATGCCCTACGTCTTCCAGATTTAGCAGTTCCAACTTCTCGTTATATTGGGCAAATTGGCTAGCTAGGGCTGGCGGCACAAATCGGTCTTTTTGTCCCCAAATCAAAAGCATCGGAATTGTTAAGGTTGGTAATACTGTCTTGACACTAGGACTAAAATTAATTCCGATCGCAGCTTTGAACAAAGCACTAAACGCCCTCGCAGAACCCCGGTCTTGGGGAGGCCCTGCTAAAATCTCGATCAGTTCATCGGTAATCGCCTCTGGGTTAGCGTAGGCGAGACGTGCCCAGCGACGCAGCACCCCAGGACGGCGCACGAAGTTAAATACAGGTTTAAGAATCAACGGCGAAGCAACAACATTTTTAATTGCTGTGACGAGTGGGCGCAGCATAGGAGGAATTGCTTCTTGTTCTAATGACGGGTCGGGTAAACTCATCATTACCATACCCAGCACCATATCCGGGTGGGCGGCGGCGGCGGCCATCGAAATCAGTGAACCGTTGGAATTGCCTATTAATATTGCTGGTTGACGGATAAATGTTTTCCAGAAATCGTAAACCTGTTCAACCCAGAGTTCGATGCTGTAATTAGCTGCGGCTTTTTCAGAAGCGCCAAAACCCAACATATCTATGGCGTAAACTGTGTGATGCTCACTCAACACCTCTAAATTATGTCGCCAATGACCAATGGAAGCGCCAAAGCCATGTAACAGAATTAGCGGTGTTGTATGGTGGTGACTTTGGCTAGGGCGAATGTAAGTGTAGCGGGTTTGCCAGCCACGCCAAATCCAATCTCTTTGATTACCAACTCGTTCCTGCCAGTGTACCGTAGTGGTCATATATACAAAATTTTGCAGTCTACCAACTAATTTTGACTACCTCTAGTGTAAATTACCAGCCATACTCGCTATAAAAGATTCCTTTTTTTATATTTTCAATTGCTTGCTTTACGTATTGAACTATATTCTTGGGAAGAGCTTCAAATTCAAACCAACCCAAATCGTCACATTTTTGAGGTTCCATATTTTCAGGTTCGTATTTCCATTTCTTTGCCAAAATAAAAGCATCAATCCATTCTTCCCCAGAATCTTTGCGATGAATAATATGAACTACTTCCAAGTCTTGTATATTTAAATCTATTCCCACTTCTTCTTTTGCTTCTCTGACTACAGCCTGCACAAAAGTTTCATTTCCATCTACTAAACCGGCAACAACACTATAGTTACCATCTTGATATCCTGTATTAAAACGTCTAATAAGTAATATTTTATCATCCTTAATCAAAATTAAGTGAGAGGCTGGTATCAGCCTAAATGGATTATTTTTCATCAGATTCATTATGAAAAATTTTCATAAAGTTCATGATACTTACTATCTGCATTTGTTTTTAATAAGCGATATGCACTTCAAATTCTAAGTTGTATAAAGGTTTGACTAATCATGGTAGAAAAAGATAAATGAATAATTCTAAAGAATATGTATACTATTGAAAATTTTACCTCCATTGATTATATCAAGCGAACTTAGAAAGTAAAAAAGCAGGGAGGATGGGAGAAAAACCACGTCACAAGGGGAGTTGCTCTCAATCAAGGGAGAAAAAGAGGAGGGGGCTTTTGCCCACATGGATGGGGCAAGGTTTGTACCTTTTCCCCTGCCCCATTCCCTATTTATCTAACAAATTGGGGCATAATTTCGGCAGCAGTGAATATTCCATAGATGCCGCGTTGGTGCAATTGTCTGCCCGCTTTGAGATAGCCGAAGGCAGGGCCGCAGACATTGGCTGCCATGCTGGTTTCATCTCCGAGAGTAAATGTATGGGTAGAAATCTTTCCTTCAAAGGTACGTCCTGTTACCTTTACATTGGTGCTGAGAGGCTTTTTGGGATTGCGGGTATCGACTACACCACCAACTGTAACGCGATCGCGCCCTACTATCCCGGCTACTTCTAACATCACATCATCAGCGTGTTCCATATTTTTCAAGGTCAGCACGCCATTAGTTTTATCTAGTAGTGCTTCTACTTCTGCATCAGTCATCGCCCTAGCAGCTTCTACTGTGTAACCAGGCATGTGGCCGATGTCTTCCCGAACAGTGGCGCGGTAAGCTTCCCAGTTAGCAATTCCCACCCCAAAGGTAATTTCAACTTGATGAATTTCGGCATAGCTTTGGGCGGCCAAAGCTGCTGCTGCTGTTAATAGTCCAGGGGTAGCACCGCATCCTGTCATATAAGTAATCCCGGCGGCTTGCAGTTCCTCTTTCATCGCTAGGAGTTGTTCTACAGCAGTGGTGCGTTTGATTGCATCCACTAGTACCCCACGCCAACCAGATTTGATAAATTCCTTGGCGACATTGGGAATAAAGTCATTTGGCAGGTTGGGTAAAGCCAGAAAATACCCATCTACTTCAGCTATTTCGATTAAATCCTGAATACTTTGATTTGTTAATGTACCAATTGGCTCTAAATAACCCACCGAACCTTGGGACTGATAGGTTGCAATGGATTCTTGGGTATTTAAACCGTCATCAGCATAAGCGTAGCCTTTTTGATCTGCTGCTGCGACTAAAATCATTTCTCGTTTGCCAGCAACTACCTTAGCGGCTGCTTGTCCGAGTCCGCCAAAACCCAGTACTCCTACACGTATCGCTGGCGAAATATTTAGAGAATTTTTGATTTGTTCAGAATTCATAGTCAATTCGTTAAGTTGAATCAAAAGCCTTGATTATTCGGCATCTCAGCTTCCGGCTGGTAACTGGTGGCTGATGGCTGATAACTCAAAGCTATAGAGATTAATTATGATTCATTATCCTGGGTTCTTTGGCTGGATATTGCAGATATTTATCTACTAGCGATCGCTTTTGAGTTTTTTGACTGGGAATATATCAGATTTAAACCAATGGCCGCAACTGGCAACCGAGAGGAAGGCTTAATAATACTGGCTAAACTTGAAACTTTGACACAATAGAGTTTCTGGCACGATGATGCAAACACTCACGGAGGCGATCGCCTAAAGTGGTAGGAAGTTGTTAAAATTCTGAGCATTATGAAGCGCATTTGCACTAAAGTTAATATTTTTACAATAACTTCATTATCTGCTTTTCTATTTGCTAACACCACTAATTTATTGCTAGTGCAGACAGTCACAGCTAAACCAGTACAAACAAAAAAGCAAGTCAATCAACCAATACCATTTAACTCAAAAGTACGAATATATCCTGCAAATAATAGCTTACCAGCAAGCCGTTTGATGACGATTGAAAGCGCTATTAAAAAGTCTAGTAAGATGCAAATAACAGAAACAAAACTTACAACATACGAAGAATTTGCAGCCAAAACAGGGCTATATAAATCATCGATTTCCAACAACCGGATGGTCTGGATAGTGACTGGTTTTGTCCAAGGTGAGTTGAGAATGTCTAGAGGTAGAAGTGTCTGTACTGATAACGCTAAACTTGTGGAAGTAAGGGATGCTGAAACTGGCGATTCTTTTGGTAGAAGTATTTACTGTCCTCCAAACAACCAAATAAATTTCATGCCGTAAAGTTGACTTAGAATCAAAATAACTTGTCTTCAGGAGATTGACTTTCATGACATATATCTCCCCAAAAGCTCTCACATTTGAAGATTTTATCTCCCAATATCAAGACAATCCCCGCTATGAACTAGCAGATGGAGAACTAATTGACATGGAACCCACTGGCCCGCATGAAACGGTGAGTGGTAAACTTGCAACCCAAATTGGCATCTACCTTGTTGCAGAACAACTCCCCTGGTTTATTCCTCGCACTTGTTTAATTTACCCCTTTGCAGATACAGCTACAGTTCGTCGTCCTGATATTGTGGTTCTTGATGAAACCGTTCTTGATCGCGAACCCCTTTGGGAGCGAGAACCCGTAATTACTCTTGGACGCTCAATTAAATTGGTGGTGGAAGTTGTTAGCACTAATTGGGAAACTGACTATGCAAGAAAGGTTGAGGAATATGCGCTTTTAGGCATCCCTGAATATTGGATTGTCGATTATCGAGGATTAGGCGGTGTAGCATTTATTGGGAAACCCAAACAACCTACATTCACCGTTTGTCAATTGGTTGAAGACAGCTATACTCAACAACAATACCGACTCAACCAATTAATTAACTCGCTACTTTTACCCGGTATTAAACTTCGGTTAGATGACATTCTGCCTCGTTAAGTGTAGGCATAGTTGATTAATATAGCAATTTTGGCAGCAATAAGCCTTAATTAGAATGATGTCTAAGCGTAGCTCGTCGTAGACATCGCTTCATTATCTATAGTGATCATGAAGCTTGCTTAGCAGCAATTTTAACGCTCATAAATTTCTAATGGTAAATTGTCTGGGTCTTTAAAGAAAGTATATTTTTTGCCTGTAATTTCATCAACTCTGATATTTTCTACCTCTAACCTTTTTGATTTTAAATAATAAACAGTTTCCTCTACATCATCAACTTGAAAAGCAAGATGTCTTAAACCACAAGACTCTGGTTTACTAGGTCGTTCTGGAGGATTTGGGAAAGAGAATAGTTCGATTTGAGTATTTTCTGCAACTTTTAAATCTAATTTATAAGAATTTCTGGCGGCGCGAAAAGTCTCTTGAATAATCGGAAAGCCTAAAACTTCTACATAAATTTTTTGGAGCGATCGTAGTCAGAACAAATAACAGCTACATGATGAATACCAGTGGTTTTCATTGGAGTTTTGCTTTTTTTAGTACAATTATTAAGAGAGTGTACGTAGGTGGGAACCCAATCACATTACACCCTCTTAAGTCGAGGTTAAGCTTTAATGTTTTTGATTGATATTACCTTTCTTTTCATGAACAAGCCAATAGTGCCAAAACGACGGTTTATTCATAACTCTTCGGTTCTTATCTAAAACTCACGTTACTTTAAATGTTCGGTAAAAAATGACGTGAGTTTATCAAAGGGAATTAACTCAACTCTGTCATATAAATCAACGTGTCCTGCTTTGGGAATGATATATAATTCTTTGGGTTCGGCTGCACGTTTGTAGGCATCTTCACTAAACTCTCTTGAGTGAGCCTTATCACCCGTGATGAAAAGCATAGGACGAGGGGAAATCGTTTCTATGTCATTAAACGGATAAAAATTCATAAACTTAACGTTACTGCTTAACGTCGGGTGCGTTGTGAGTTCCGGCAATCCTCCTTTAGGCGTGTATTCACCTCTCGGTGTACGGTAGAAATCATAAAACTCACGCTGGATAGGGTGTGTGTTTTCATCTAACTTATGTACAGTCCCACTGGTGTATTTGGTTTCACCATCGGTAAACTCTACATAACGTTGCTTTGCAGCCTCCTCCTGGCTTTTCTTTCTTTGCTCAAGGGTCAGCGAATGATTAAGTGCATTTCGGTTGGCTGCTCCCATATCGTACATGCTGACTGTGGCAACAGCTTTCATTCGCGGATCAATCTTAGCGGCACTAATAACAAAGCTTCCGCTACCACAAATTCCAATTATTCCGATTCGGTTTCTGTCAACAAATGGACGTGTCCCAAGAAAGTCAACTGCTGCACTGAAATCTTCAGAATAAATATCAGGCGCAACAGCGTTGCGTGGTTCGCCCTCACTCTCACCCCAGAAAGACAAGTCAAGAGATAAAGTCACAAACCCTCGTTCAGCCATATTTGCAGCATACACGTTGGCACTTTGTTCTTTTACAGCTCCCATCGGATGCCCAACAACGATCGCCGAATGTTTTTTACTCCGATCTAAATTCTTGGGAATAAATAAATGTCCCGCAACATTCATTTTGTATTGGTTTTTAAAAGTAACCTTATACATCGTAACGTTGTCGCTTACCTGAAAAGTTGTATATCCCTGTGGTGTTATTTGTTCCATTTCTTTTGTTTTTTCTGATTGTGCTTTTTGTTCTGTTTGTGTGTAAGCTTGCCCGCTGATCATCAGAGCCATCATCGGTAAAATTAATATAGATTTCATATAATTTCTCCCCTTTTAATTGTGAGATTTACACATGAAATTGCTGCTCTATTAATCTGAAATTTCTCCAAATATCAATCTGGTTTTATCAGCAGCGTGTCTTCTTTTTGCTGTATAAGTCCAATTATGCGGGCGTGAAAACGGATAGCGTTAGGACGTTCATTGAAAAAAACCGGACAATTCTCCAAAAAATCGCCGTGCAACGTGCTGAACAGAAACAAAATGTTTAATATAAATTTATGAACGCAAAAGAAGCAGAATTTGAAAAGCGAAAGATGCAGATCAATCGGGAGGAGCTGATCGAAAGAATGATTCGTCTCGCTCCCGAAAACAGCCTTTTGGAAGTGTTTCCAGGTATTTTCATCTATCAATCGTCGAAGCCGACCGAGAGCCAGGTATCCGTATTAAAGCCCGCTTTCTGCGTCATCGCGCAGGGCAGCAAAGATGTGCTTTTGAACGATGAATTATTTCACTATGATTCCGGTCATTACTTAATCTCGACGCTTGATTTGCCGATTATGAGTAATGTCGTCGAAGCGTCCGAGGAAAAACCTTATTTGAATCTTCGCATAGACCTCGACCCAGCACTTGTTGCTGCGGTGATGATTGAATCTGGCATCGAAACTAAAAAAAGCGGCACCGGAGTCAAGGCGATGGATGTCAGCCCGGTTGATGCCGATTTGCTGGAAGCGGTCGTCAAATTGGTGAAACTATTTGACACGCCGGACGAAATGAAGTTTCTCGCGCCGCTGATCGTTCGCGAGATCATTTATCGGCTTTTAAAGGGAAAACAGAGCGCACGCCTGGGTCAGCTCATCACTACGGAAGGCGACGCGCAGCGCATCTCCAGGGTGGTCAAGCAAATCCGCGAGAACATTGATCAGCCGATGAAAATCGAAGATACAGCCCGCGAACTCGGCATGAGCGTGTCAAGCTTTCACCAACATTTTAAGTCCGTCACGGCGATGAGTCCTTTGCAGTTCCAGAAACAAATACGGCTTCAGGAAGCGCGCCGTCTGATGCTCGGCGAAAACATTGATGTGGCGATCGCCAGCTTTCGCGTCGGTTACGATGACCCGTCTTATTTCAGCCGGGAATATAAAAAACTATTTGGTATTCCCCCGCATCGTGACATCGCCAAGCTTCGCAGCAATTTAGGGCAATAAGAAAACAAGCCTTAATTTTTGCATCGTCTTACTTGGGCGATCGCATCATTGAACTACCTAACCGCTATGAAACTGTTGCTTGATCGGGGATTACCACTCTCTGCGGCAGTATTGCTACGTGATGCAGGTATCGACACTATCTATCTGGGTGAAATTGGGATGTCTGAAGCTGAAGATGCAGAAATCATCCAGAAAGCTAGAGAAGAGAGACGTGTTGTTGCTACACTCAATGCAGATTTTCATACATTGCTAGCACTTGATGAAGCAACTACTCCTTCAGTCATTCGTATTCGGATTGAAAGGTTACGTTCTCAAGCATTAGCGAATTTGTTGCTGACGGTAATCGCTGAGTGTGAAGAGGATTTGGAACAAGGAGCAGCCGTTACAGTTGAGCCAAGCCGTATTCGTATTCGTCGTTTACCATTGTTGCCTGATGTCTAACCTTTCGCATATTTAACTAAAATTTATATTTAATCAGCAAAAAGGCTTATTGCTTTGTCAAAACTTCATATTCAATAAGCGAAAAGACATATTGCTTACTCAAAATGACATTTTACTTTCTCAAAAGCAGCTTTTACTTTCTCATTTTAGTGTTTTCCGCAAGCAAAACAAGCTTTTACTTTCTCAAAAGCAGCTTTTACTTTCTCATTTTGGTGTTTTCCGCAAGCAAAACAAGCTTTTACTTTCTCAAAAGCAGCTTTTATTTTCTCATTTTGGTGTTTTCCGTAAGTAAAACAAGCTTTTACTTTCTCAAACCCCAGTTTACTTATTTATTTAAGTAATTTCTGCATTCATTTTGGCATATCGTTAAGCCACTAGCTTGGGATCGCTTCATTCAGCAAAAATCCTTCAGATGCTGCTTAATATATTAATTTAATACCTAGACATTACTATGATCGCGTAGTTATATTTAATTTTTCAGCGCATTCACTTTATGTTGGAAAAATTGAAGCCTCTGCGACACTTGGGAAAGTTAAAACCGATTCGTAATTATATTAATAAATTTATTTACCCTTCTCTAAAATTTTTAGTTTTTAGCATGATGTCTCGGCAGTCAATATGGAGTTTTGGGTCGTCAAAGAGCCACCACAGCAGGATATGGGTGTCGATGAGGTAGCTCATTCCCATTGCTGGAGTTCATCTTCTGGTAGTGGTTCAAAGAAAGCATCACCGAGTTGTCCTTTCAATAAACCAGGGGTGCGCGGTTCGACTTCGCTCACCGCAAGAGGTTGTGTATGTTCTTGACTTAAACCTAGCCGAAAGTAGTGAATTAGGTCATAAAGTTCTGCTAGTTTGTCTTCAGGGATGTCTTGCAATTCTTGGACAATCTTTTGGATCAGCATAAGTCAAACTCTTCGCTGGTTGTTAATTAATAAGTTAGGAATATGCGACTACTTTGTTGCTCAATTGAGGAATAAAATATTTTTTCTCGCTTTGCGCTTTAGCGCGAAACTTTCATACCGTTAATTAGCAAGGCTGAATTACTATTCCTGTAAAACAGTCTTTGATACAATCCTAGTTTTCTTCAAGTCAGCTTCAGAAAGTTTTTCCCCAGCTTGCAAGCGAGTGGCGGAAGTTTGCAACACTGTCGCTGCACCTTTATCTCCTATTTGTAAGGCAGTTTTGGCTGCTGTTTGTAGCATTGTGGCTGCACCAGTGCGATCGCCTTGTTGCAATTTAGCCTCGGCTAACTGGGTTTGGCGATACTTCGCTAATGCTAAAATAGACTGTTGCACCTGGGGATTAGATGTCGGTTGATACGCCTGCACTACATCTGCATACACTGGCATCAAGGGCGAAAGTAAACCTTGTTCGTTAACCAATGGGTCATCATAACGAATTTGCAAATGCCCGATCGCTTGCTTCCCTTCTGGCAATTGTCCCAGATAAATGTTAGCCAAAACTACCCGTTCTACATCCTGCATCAAATCTCCCAAACGCACAGCAAAGCCACCGTCAGCTTCAGTTTCCACTGGTAACTCGATTGTGTCTGGGGCAACTTGGGCAATGGGTTTCAATTCTGCTAATCGGACATTGGGCACTAAAGATAACAGCAAGTAAGCATTAGTTAGCCCAATCGATTGAATCCGTCCAAACAGTCGGCTAAATTGATCTACAGCTTGTTCGGGACGTTCGATATAAGCTAAAGTACCACCACCGACATCGGCAATGTTTTCTAGCATATCTTGATTCCAGCTATTGCCAAATCCGAAAGTGTTGATAGTTAGGTTCAGCTTGGCAGCCTTTTGCGCCAGTTTCAGACAGCGCTTATTGTCATCTCGCCCAATATCCCACTTCCAAATCCGCAAACCGCTTTCACCATGCCCATCCGTCAGCAGAAACGCCTGGGAAACAGCGCCTCTTGTACCCTTCATCAGTTCTGTAATTCCCAATTCCAAACCATTAGCGATCGCAGTGCCGCCGCTAGCAGTCAGTTTGCTTTTTATTTGAGATTTAATGCTTTCGGGGTCTTCAATCGCTTGGTTAGGGATAATGACTTCCGCAGTGCCAGAAAAAGCTACAACCGAGATGCGATCGCCTACTTTCAACCGATCGATTAAACCTTCCACCGCCTGGATCGCCATTTTAATTGGATGTCCATGCATGGAACCACTTTTATCCAAAATCAAGCAGAGATTAAGAGGGAGATTTTGATCGGACTCACCAGCGATTGCCGAAATTGTAATTGCCAATTGACGTTGGCTACTTGTTTGAGCCAGATCAACATTATTGTCATTTAACGCCGAGAGCAATTTAACTTTCATCTAAACTTGAGTTTACTGGGGAGGAGTATCTTGCAAAACTGTTTTGGAGACAATTCTGGTTTTCTTGCGATCGCTTTCAGATAAATCTCCACCAGATTGTAGCTGGGTGGCAGAAGTTTGCAACACTGTCGCTGCACTAGTATCTCCCATTTGCAAGGCAGTTTTCGCAGCCGTTTGTAACATTGTCGCCGCACCAGAGCGATCGCCCTGTTGTAATTTCGTTTCGGCTAGCTGGGTTTGGCGATACTTCGCTAATGCCAAAATAGACTGTTGCACCTGGGGATTCGGGTCTGCTTGGTAGTTTTTCACTACATGGGCATAAACTGGTATATTTGGTGTAACTAAACCTACTTTGTTAGCGGCTGGGTCATCGTAGCGGACTTGCACATTAGCGATCGCTTGTTCACCTGTTGGCAATTGTCCCAAATAAATATTAGCTAAGATTACCCGTTCTGCATCTTTCATTAAATCTCCCAATCGCACAGCGAAACGTCCATCAGCTTCTTGTTGCAGTGGTAACTCGATTGTGTCTGGGGAAACTTGGGCGATAGGTTTAAGTTCCGCTAACCTGACATTGGGCATCAGAGAGAATAACAGATAAGCATTAGTCAATCCCACGGTTTGAACGCGGCTGAACAGGCGATTAAACTCTTCCACCGCCTGTTCGGGTTTTTGAATATAAGATAAAGTACCTAAGCCAGCATCGGCAATTTTTTCTAAAACATCTTGGTTCCAGTTGTCACCAAATCCCAAAGTATTTAAAGTCAAATTATAGCTAGCAGCCAATTGGGCGAATTTCAAACAGCGATTGTTATCACCGTGTTCATTTTCCCCGTCGGTTAACAAAAAGGCTTGGGAAACAGTATCTTTTTTGCCCTTCGCCAACTCCTCAATCCCCAAACGGAGTCCTTCATCAATTGCAGTTCCACCATCGGCGGCTAGGCGATTAATTTGCTGCTTGATTTTCTCTGGATTTTCGATACTTTGACTGGGTACTAAGACTTTGGCCCGGTGATCGAAAACTACCACACTGAGGCGATCGCCAGGGTTGAGTCTATCTACCAGACGATTCGCGGCTTTTTTCACCGTTTCTAGCGATCGCCCATTCATCGAACCACTATGATCGAGAATTAAACATAAATTCAAAGGTACATGGCGGTCTTGATTTTCTGCGATCGCCGAAATCGAAATTCCCAACTGACGTTGACTGTTCAGTTGATTTGCGTCCAAATTACCATCATTCAAGGCAGGCTGCAAATTAACCTTCATAACTCAGAGTCCCTATTCAGGATATACATATTAAAAAATAACTTCAAAGCACTACTTTAGCTCTACGGAAAACTTATCTAACATAAATACACTAATATAATCAGAATATCTTAGAAGCCAAGCATTGGCAGATGCGAAGCCACCTTCAGCATTAGGGAGAAATCCGCACCTTAAGGAAGACTGGCATCGCGCTAGGATGTATTACAGTTAACGGCATAGTTTCAGGCGATCAGTTGCTATGGACATTTCCCCAATTAAGGCTGTTCAAGCCCCATATTACGGCGATAACTTTTACCGGACACCACCGCCAGATTTACCTTCCCTCTTATTGAAGGAGCGAATTGTCTATATTGGGATGCCTCTGGTGCCTGCTGTCACGGAATTAATCGTGGCCCAATTGCTGTTTTTGCAATCCGACGATCCCGAAAAACCGATTAAAATCTATATCAACTCCACCGGCACTTCCGGTTACAGTGGCGAACCTATTGGCTTTGAAACCGAAGCCTTCGCCATCTATGACACCATGAAATATATCAAACCTCCTATACATACCATCTGCGTCGGTTCCGCGATGGGTATGTCAGCGATGCTTCTGAGTGCTGGTACAAAAGGTTGCCGCGCTAGTTTGCCTCATTCCTCGATTATCCTGCATCAGCCCAAGAGCTACGCCCAAGGTCAAGCAACGGATATTCAAATTCGCGCCAGGGAAGTTTTGGTAAATAAAGGGGCGTTAGTTGATATTTTACATCGCACCACTGGACAGGCTCCAGAAAAAATTACTAAAGACATGGATCGGTTGTTATATTTAACACCTTACGAAGCGAAGGAATACGGCTTGATTGACCGAGTTTTTGAGAAAGAAGAACTCGCAAATCCCCCACTCCCTGCCAGTGTCCTCTAGTGAGTGCTGAGTGCTGAGTGCTGAGTGCTGAGTGCTGAGTTATTAAGTTAGGAGTTATCAGTTATTCCTAACTCTCCAACTGCCCCAAATTATTAAAAACGGAGTAAATTATGCCTATAGGCGTTCCTAAAGTTCCTTACCGGATGCCCGGGGGACAATATACAGATTGGATTAGCATCTATGATCGCCTTTACCGGGAACGGATTATATTCTTGGGGCGTGATATTGATGATGAAATCGCCAATCAAATTATCGCTGTAATGCTGTATCTGGATTCAGATGATCCAGGTAAAGATATTTATTTATACATCAATTCCCCAGGTGGGATGGTTACATCTGGTATGGCGATTTTTGACACCATGCAACATATCAAATCAGATGTAGTGACTATTTGCGTGGGTTTAGCTGCTTCAATGGGGTCTTTCCTGCTAGCAGCTGGCACCAAAGGCAAACGACTAGCATTGCCTCACTCACGGATTATGATTCACCAGCCTTCAGGTGGTACCCGTGGACAAGCAACCGATATCGAAATTGAAGCTAGAGAGATTCTGCGGATTCGTCACCAGCTCAATGGCATTTATGCCGATAAAACCGGTCAGACCATAGAAAAGATTGAAAAAGACATGGATCGTGACTTTTTCATGTCTGCTGAAGAAGCAAAAGAATACGGCTTAATTGACCGTGTGATTGAAGAACGAACCTCGGTAATAACTGGGGAGTAGAAAGGCGGAGGGGCGGAGGGGCAGAGGGGCAGAGGGGCAGAGGGGCAGAGGAAGAATTCTAACTCCTAACTCCTAACTCCTAGCTCGCTAATCCCCACTCCCCTTCTTTAAACAAACTGTCAACATTGAACTTTAAAATAGAAAATTAGCCCTTATCATTAATAGTCCGGGCTTGAAGCTGATACTGACAGATAATAGCCAATAGCTAAATATTCGATAGCTGATAGCTCAAGATGGATCTTGGAGATTGCTACCGTTTGCTAGGTTTAAGATCGGGAGCTTCTTTTGCTGACATCAAAGCGTCTTACCGACGACTGGCGCAGCAATATCATCCCGATATCAACCCAGATGACAACAAAGCCAAAGATAAATTTATTGCCTTGACCGAGGCTTACAAACTCCTGCTGACGGTAGTACTACCAGAGGAAATTGGCGTACATTCAAGTCAGGTGTCAACGTCTGGACGTGACGACGCCAAGGCAACGCAGCGGCAGAAAACACCAGTAACAACGGTGACAAGCCAACAATCAGAGAAACCAAAGCCGCCGAATCTGTTGGAAATAGAAGAACGGCTGAAGTGGAAGACTTATGAGCAATTGCAGCGATTTTTGCAAGAAAGACGATTTCCCCAAGCGATCGCTCTGGCAGAAGCTTTAGCAGATCGTTTGTCAACAGATGCAGAAGTCCGTCAATGGCTAGCGATCGCCTATCAAATTTGGGGACGGGCGCTAATCTCCGAAAAACAACTACTCAAAGCCAGAATTTATCTTAAAAAAGCTTTGAAAACAGACCCTCATAATAAAAGTCTCTGGTATGAAGTCCAGCGTGATTTCCAGCGCTTGGAGCAAATTTTTTAAAGATTCAAAATTAGCCCTTTCAAGCTAGGTAAAATTTTTGGACAATAATTCTTACTTCTGTGTTATCTGCGACTAATGCAGTTAAATAAATTCCGAAAAAATGCTGAGTCACCTTGAAAGGGCTAGTTCTGAGTATAAAACTTTTACCAAAAACCTTGATTTTAGGATTTTCTTAGAAAAGAAACGCTTCAATTATTACTTTATCTACAGTTAAAAAATACGCTCTTATTTTTCTTTGTTCAGAGTGATTAAAGAGGGTTAATTACTTTAGATTTTTGTTACATACTGAGAAATTTTTTTGCCTACTTACTATAAACAGTTAATCTAGTAAATAAATATAAAATTGAATTTGGAAACCACTCATGGGGATCAGAACAATCACCAGGGTTTTCGGTCTATTCATCTCCACATCGCTAGCATTTACGACCGCCGCTCAGGCTGCGCCGTTCAACAGTCCGGGCTATCCAAACTACCCTTATGAAGGTCGCTACCCGGAATCCACGCCCTGCCGCTACAACCTCCAGCAGAGTAAGAGGGCAACCTGGGCTGGAAGCAACATAACTCTGAAGTACTTCTACAGCGGCCAATGCGGTTCATTCGCACGAATCGACAACGCGCCGCCTTACTGCAAAGTCTACCTCGATCGCACCCGGAGCAGTAACCCCAACCCCACCAGTTGGGACTATGTTGGCGAAACCGTCGATCCGGGCATTAACTTTGCCTACACAAAGGTTGGCAATAATCTCAGTGGCCGCCTTTCCCGCGCGGCCTTAGTCTGCGGCACCGGAACCGTTGTTACCCGCACTAACTGGTACTAAGCGTGATTTTTCACAAGATGTGGAAAAGGGAGAGCGGTTAGCTAATTGCTAGGGCTCGTAAGTTGGAAAGTCTGACCGGAGATTTCTTTATATCGGACTTTCAACAAAATCTAAAATTGGTACGATCATCGCTGCCATCCACGTAGCACTGCTCCCAAGGTAGCGATTCCCTCGACAATCTTCTTAGTTGGTTGAAAGCTAAAAGCTAACCTGATGGCATCATCTCCCTGTCCATTGGGGTAACAACGAGTTCCTGGGAAAAAGCTGATGCCATGTTCATTGGCAGCAGTTAGGAGTGCTTCGGCGCTGATGTCTGGTGGCAATTTACACCATACAAAAAAGCCACCACTTGGTCGCAAAGCAACTACATCACTGGGAAACTCTTGAGCGATCGCTTCCAACAACAAATTACACTTATGTTTGTAGTAGGCGATTAGCTCCTGAATGTGATAATCTAGTTTGCCTGTAGCACAGTAGCGACCAACCACATGGCTGACAAACGGCCCCACAGTCCCTTCACTTTTGAACATTGCCAACCGCTCAATAATTGCTGGATCGCCACAAGCCCAGCCTAGCCGGATACCGGGCGCAATGATTTTCGAGAAGGTATTCACGTATAACACCCACCCCTCCTTGTCAAGGCTTGCTAAGGATGGCATAACTTCGCCTTGGAAGCGCAAATCGCTGTAGGCATCATCTTCTACCACCAACACGCCATACTCAGCCGCTAACGCTACCAGTTTTTGGCGACGAGATAACGGCATAGTAGTGCCTGTGGGATTATGAAAAGTAGGGATAGTGTAAATAAAACGGGGTCGAATACCCTGTTTTTTCAGGTCGCTTAAAGTTTCTTCTAACGCATCTACATCCATTCCCATTTCATCTACAGGAATGGTAATCAGGCGGGCGCCAGCCTGGACAAATCTACTAACTACTCCCAAAAAAGTTGGCCCTTCCACAATTACCACATCACCAGGTTCAAGAAACACATCTGGTAGCAAGCCCAAAATCTGACCAGAACCGTAGCCAATAATCACGCGATCGCGATCGGCAGGAATTCCTTGAGCTTGCAAGCGGAGGATTATTTGTTCATAAAGTTGGGCTGAGGGTGGCCCGTAATTGAGAGCGATCGGAGCTTCTTCTGCCAGTACAGCTGCACTTGCAGCAGACAAGTCAGCATGGGGAAAGAGAATTGGATCAGCCAGACCATAGGCAAAGCTGACGGTAAGGATTTTGGTTAACTCAGTGCCGTAAGTTGGTGGTGTCAGATTTCTAGCTCTTTCGGCAAACAAATCAGTAATTTGATAAGCAGAAGTAGTAGGAGCCATAAGCAATTCAAAATTGGGAGTCAGAATATAGAACACACACAAAGGCAATTAGCGAAAACTTCTACGTATGTATTCTTTCTTATAACATCATGACAAGTATCGTAAATATTGCTTGCTAGTACGAAATTACTATGGCAAAATTAACTAACTTCAAGTGGCAGCAGCTAATTCTAAGTTTAGGCTGCCTACTACTGATTATTGCCTGTCAGAGTTTATATCCCACTACTAACCCAGACACTAAACTTCTCAAGGTGGCCACAGACCCCACCTTTGTCCCTTTTGAATTTCAAACAGCTGACGGTAAGTTAGCAGGTTTTGATATTGATTTGATGAATGCGTTGGCGTCGCCCGCCGCAGGCATCCCTAAAGTAGCAAGTTTTGCAGTCCAGTTTGAAAGTCTGCCCTTTGATGGCATGATTTCGACCTTGCAAGCTAAAAGAGTTGATGCAGCAATTAGTGGAATCACAATTACCGCCGAACGCCTGAAAACAATTGCTTTTTCACGACCTTATTTTAAAGCCGGGCTTGCGATCGCTGTCCGCGAAGACAATCAAAATATTAAAGACTTCAATAGTCTCAAAGGCAAAAAAATTGCTGTCCAAATTGGTTCCACTGGGGCAGATTTTGCCAAAACCATCCCCAACGCCAAAATTAGTACTTTTAATTCTGGCCCAGAATTTTTCCAAGACTTACTCAATGGCAACGTTGATGCTGTGGTTAGCGATGCTTTCGCTACTTTGTATGCGATTAAAAATGGCAAACTCAAAGGCATCAGAGTTGTTGCGGATTTGCTTACCGAAGAATACTACGGGATTGCTATGCCCAAGGATTCACCCCATTTAGATGCAATTAACAAAGGTATAGCAACTTTGTTATCCAATGGCACTTACAAGCAAATTTATCAAAAATGGTTTGACGCTGAACCTCCACAATTGCCAGACTCTTGATAATTGGGCATTGGGCATTGGGCACAAGAGGCAGAGGTGCAGAGGGGAAAAATTAAAATTTACTGCAACTCTCTCCTCTGCTCCTCTGCTCCCCTGCTCCCCTGCTCCCCTGCTTCTTCCTCATCCCCGTCATCTTCTCGCCCCATTCCCCATTTCTAAGGAATTAGCTGCCAATATATGAAATATTTATTTAATATGCGTCACAATTAATACTGCCACCAAAATTCATTGATAAACTACAATCTACCGTAGTCAGGGACAGCCAATTGTGGCACCTTGGATTTTAGTAGCTAGGAGCACCTTGGAACGAATGGGAATAAAGGAACTTCCACTATGCTGATTTGCCCTCAGTGTAAATTTGAAAACCCCAATAGCAATAAATTCTGTCAAAACTGTGGCACGTCCCTGACTCACAAGGTCTGTCCCGAATGCAGTACCGATGATGTACCTGTGAATGCACTACGATGTCATAACTGTGACACAGAATGTGGAACAGTGTTTTGGGCAATTATTGCTAAAGAAACAACTGGGGAAGCTTTGAAAGGAGAAGGGGATGTAGAAGATGTGGGAGGTGAGGGAGATGAACAAGCAATCCCCTCCTCATTTCCTATTTCTCAGATGACATTAGGCTCCTATTTAGACTCCCAAGAGCGCTATCAATTATTAGATGCGCTACCTGCTCAAACGGAAACTGCCTTTATTACTGATGTAGGTGTGAGAGTTCTAGACTGTCAGCCGTATCAAATATCACCGATTGAGGCAATCCTAGAAAGTCAGGAATCAGATTTGCTAACGCCATCAGTGGAAGCGAGTGAAATTCCTCGCCTTGCTAAACTTTATATTGCTTTACAATCCCAAGGTGAGCGGGGGATACCGTCGATTCACGACGCATGGCAGCAAGGTGATATACAGGTATTAATAATCGAAAACCGCTCGGATTGGCAGTATTTACTCGACCTGTGGCAAGAAGAAACAACTAGTTCGTTAAAAATTTTACACTGGTGTTATGAAATGACCCAACTTTGGGCAGTATTGGAACCAGTAAATTGTCGTCAAAGCCTTTTAGATTTGTCGAATTTGCGATTGGATGAAGACCAAACGTTGGCACTACAAAGGTTGTATGTGGAATCACCGAATTCTCAACCTGCCATGAAGTCGTCAGAAGATGCCCAAAGCCAAACATCTACTATTCCAGAGGAGCCGTTAACGATCCAAGCTTTGGGAAGGGTTTGGCAAGCACTATTTAGACAGTCGCAACGGACTCAATTTGGCTCCGTAGTTCAGATGTTGGGGGATTTAGAGGTAGGTAAAATTCAGACGATCGCCCAATTGCGATCGCGTTTGGAGGAAATCTCTATTGAACTAGAAGCACTAGGAACCGCAACTTTGCCCCCAATAAAGGAGAAAAATACTGCTGTGTCCACTACCCCGCAATCAGATGAGTTAGAAGAGATCATTAGCAAAACTGATGATATGCCAACTGTGGTGCTGGCGATGCAGTTAAGTAGCTTAGAAGATGCAGGACGCACAGATGTGGGGCGTCAACGTCATCATAACGAAGACTACTTTGGCATTGAAACCAAAATTAATAAACTGGAGTTACCCAAAAGTCAAGTTTTAGAAGGGCATGGTTTGTATATTCTTTGTGATGGTATGGGTGGACACGCTGGCGGCGAGATAGCCAGCGAGTTAGCAGTCAACACCCTACGGCAATACTTTCAAGAACACTGGATTGGCAACCAGATGCCAACAGAAGATAGCATTCGTGAGGCAGTATATTTGGCTAATGAAGCAATTTACAAGCTCAATCAACAAGATGCCCGTTCTGGAGTTGGACGTATGGGTACAACTTTAGTAATGCTTTTAATTCAAGATACTCAAGCAGCAGTAGCTCATGTGGGAGACAGCCGTCTCTATCGCCTGACGCGCAAGCAGGGACTACAACAAGTCACAGTAGATCACGAAGTTGGGCAACGAGAGATTAACCGAGGAGTAGAAGCAAGCATAGCTTACGCCCGCCCAGATGCTTACCAACTTACCCAAGCCTTGGGGCCTCGTGATGAAAACTCGATTAATCCCGACGTAGGCTTTTTCGACATCAACGAAGATACTCTTCTGCTGTTGGCATCGGACGGTTTATCAGACAATGATTTACTAGAAACCCATTGGCAGGCCCACTTAGAACCCTTACTTAGTTCTGGTGCTAACTTAGAACGGGGTGTTACAGATTTAATTGATTTGGCAAATCAACACAACGGTCACGACAATATTACTGGTATACTTATTCGGGCAAAAGTACGCCCAAATCTGGAAAGTTAATCATAAATGGGCAGGGGAGCAGGGGAGCAGGGGAGCAATACTGCTCGGTTAAAGGGAAAAGGGTAAGGGTAAAAAGATTGGAAGGCTCAATAATATATAAGGTTTTTTCTCCTTTCCCCATTCCCCTTTCCCCATTCCCCATTCCCCTTTCCCCATTCCCCATTCCCTAATCCATTTACCTTGTAGGTTGTATTGTGGTTAGTCTGACCCTGTTAGAACCGCAACAGAAAACGCCCCTCCAGCAGTGGTGCTTTGAGAACTCCTCCATAATTCGGATTGGTCGAGCGGCAGATAATCACGTTGTTTTAACTGATAGTTTAGTTTCGCGGCATCATCTAGAACTAAGAAAAGTCGGTGATGCTAGCAATGGCGATGCTTGGCAGCTGATTAGTCAAGGTACAAATGGGACTTTTCTCAACGGTATCCTTGTACTTCAGAGTCCGTTACCAGATAATTCCTTTTTGCAATTGGCACAGGGAGGCCCAATACTGCAATTCCAAATTCAAGAGGTAACAGTACTGGAAGCTGGTTTGCGATCGCAACAACAAGGCAGAGAAGAAAACGCCGCCGAGACACTTTACTCGGCAAAAAAATCGGCAAATTCATTCTCCACTTGCACGCACGAAGGCAATTCCCCAAACAATCTATTTTGCATCCACTGTGGTCAACCTCTCTCAGTCCAACAGAGAATTCGCCATTATCAGGTGTTGCGAACTCTTGGACAAGGAGGTATGGGTACTACCTATCTGGCTTGGGATGAGGCTGGTCTGATTGCGGGTGTGCCACAACTGCTGGTGTTGAAGCAAATGAATGCTGATATGCTAAAAATTGTCAAAGCTCAAGAGTTATTTGAGCGAGAGGCGCACACTCTCAAATCCCTTAACCATCCTGGAATTCCCAAGTATTATGATTTCTTTGTAGAAGGCGGAAAAAAATACTTGGCAATGGAACTAATCCACGGACAAGATTTGGAGAAACGTGTCTATACCACTGGCCCAGTAACACCAAACCAAGCGATCGCTTGGATGATCCAAACCTGTGATATTCTAGACTATCTTCATAGCCAAGAGCCTCCACTGATTCACCGCGATATCAAACCCGCCAATTTAATGGTGCGAAGTTCAGGAAATCGTATAGTGGTGCTAGATTTTGGCGCAGTTAAAGAAATTGGCACAGCGCCCGGTACTCGAATTGGCGCAGAAGGTTACTGCGCTCCTGAACAAGAACGAGGACAACCTTTAACTCAATCTGATTTGTACGCAATTGGCCCAACGCTGATTTTTCTGCTCACAGGCGAAAACCCGTTCAAGTATTATCGCCAACGAGGACGAAACTTCAGGTTTGATGTGGCAAAAGTTCCCACCATTAGTTCCCAATTAAGAGATGTTATCGATCGCGTTACAGAACCATTGCCACGCGATCGCTATCAAAATGCAAAGGAATTGGCTGCGGCTTTAGCTGTCTGTAAAGTTTAGAGAGTCGGGAGTGTGGAGAGAGGCGATTAATCGTGTCTAGGGAGTGGAGAATTTTAAAAATTTCTATCCCCTATTCCCTATTCCCTACTCTTCATCCCAAGTTTCTACAGCTAGCAATTCACTAACTGGGTCTTGCATACTAAAGCCAAAGTCAAGCAGTTCTTGTTTCCAGTGCTGCCATTCATTACCATAGAGCAGAGCGATTTTCCAGATGCTATCGCTTGGCTTGATAATATTCGATTCTATGAGTGATTGCACATTGCGCTGCAATTTCACCATTGGGTGAATCACTTGCTGAGTCATAACCTCGATTGAATTCTGATTTTGTGGGTAAATGCTTAATTAAAACTGCTTTCCATTCTGCAATTGTTGCCGGCCCGTAGAGTGGTTTAATTTGGTAAAGCTAGTCTTAACTTTTTAACTATACCATAACAAACTCTACTAAGTTACTGATAAATTCGGTTTTGTACGGTAATTACCACCAGA
The DNA here is from genome assembly GCF_034530835.1 of Nostoc sp. DedQUE12b. Lineage (NCBI taxonomy): Bacteria > Bacillati > Cyanobacteriota > Cyanophyceae > Nostocales > Nostocaceae > Nostoc > Nostoc sp. DedQUE12b. The sequence goes on from NZ_JAVRCI010000008.1 coordinate 133,126, forward strand.
AAATCCCAATTTTACCAAGCGATCCTTAAACTTTTTGCAGAAGCCAGACAAAAGTTTTGGGAGAAGAAGTAAGGGATGTTTATCTTTCCCCTTTTTCCTTTAACCTTTGCCCCTTTTGTTTTTCCCCTTTACCTCTACCTTTTTTCTGCAAGAGTGCAACACTACCTTTCGTAAGATATGTATTGTGGACGCTAACCAGAATAATTACTCCTCAAGGAAGTTCCACGAAGTAGCGTGACTGAGGACTACTGGAAAAATTCTGTTTGTTTCAATTAGGAAAAATATGCTTGCTTGTTGCAATAGCTATAGGATAAGAGCTAGTTTAAAAGTTTTTGACTGACAGGGAAATTTGCAATTGAGTAGAAATGTCTACTCTTTCTGTTAATTTAAATGTTATTTATATTATCGCAAATATCTGGCTTTAGGCGAAATAATTGCAAATCTTTATATTTTAATATTTTGCTCAAAAAATAAGACCTGTTAGGGCGCAGGGTAGGGTTTTGCTTTGAGGTATAGGAGCAATCGCATGGCAAAATTGTCGGTGCAGCATGGGTTAGCATAAAGTTCCCTTGTCTTCATAGTCAGTATTTGAAGTTTGTGTGAAAAATTTTTAGCGAGGATGTTAGTTTCTGTTGAACAGATGGGTATCCTCAGAACGGGAGGCTTGCTGATACCTAAGTATTTACCGCAGCAAGTATGTCAGGCATGGCTGGTTCAGACGAAGAATACCTAATTACCCGCAAAAAACAGATTCAGCGGCGACAAAAGATTGTCACGATAGTGTCGATGTTCTCGTTTTTTGGTTCTACGGTATTTGCAGTAATTCCGGCAATCCAACAGGCTACTCAACCAAAGCCAGCAACTGCGTCTGCTTCTCCTGAGTCAGGATTACAGCAACAGGCGCGCGGGTACGAGTTGGTTTTACAACGGGAACCAGAAAACCAACTTGCTTTAGAAAAACTGTCTTTGCTGCGGTTGCAATTAAAGGATGCTAAAGGTGCAATGGAACCTTTAGAGAAGCTAGTAAAGTTGCACCCCGAACGGCAAGATTACAAAGTTGTATTAGAGCAGATTAAGAAACAAGAGGGAAATAGCGATCGCAGCACAAGTAATCAACCCAAATCTAATTAACAATTTCACTTAAATATTTTTGCGAAATAATTAATTTTTAGATTACAAAAAAATACAAAATGTTTAATGGCAAATCGATTTTAATCACTGGTGGTACAGGCTCCTTCGGCAAACAATTTGTGAAGACGATTCTCAGCCGATATCAACCTCAGAAAGTCATCGTTTATTCACGGGATGAACTGAAGCAGTATGAGATGGCGCAAGAGTTTAACGCACCTGTGATGCGCTATTTTATTGGAGATGTGCGCGATCGCGATCGGTTGCGTCTGGCAATGAGAGGTGTTGATTATGTTATTCATGCTGCGGCACTTAAGCATATTCCTGCTGCTGAATACAACCCAATGGAATGTATTAAAACTAATATTCACGGTGCAAATAATGTTATTGATATTGCCCTTGATCAGGAAGTAGAAAAGGTGATTGCCCTTTCAACAGATAAGGCAGTTAATCCAATTAATCTCTATGGTGCAACCAAGCTAGCAGCCGATAAACTCTTTGTTGCGGCAAATAATATTGTTGGAACAATGAAAACCAGGTTTGCTGTAGTTCGCTACGGTAATGTTGTCGGATCAAGAGGCTCAGTAGTGCCTTTTTTTCAAAAACTAATTCAAGAAAAAGCCACAGAGATTCCTATTACAGATCCACGTATGACCCGCTTTTGGATTACTCTCCAACAGTGTGTAGATTTAGTCATTAACAGTTTTGAAAGAATGCATGGCGGAGAAATATTTGTTCCAAAAATCCCTTCTATGAAAATTACCGATTTAGCTGAAACGCTTGCACCGGGAGTTCCAATTAAAATTATTGGTATTAGACCAGGGGAAAAGCTACATGAGGCCATGTTTTCTTCTGAAGCTTCACATTTAGTATTGGAGTTTGCCGATCATTATGTAATTAGACCAACTATTGAATATGCTCATTCTGTGGATTATGCCTGCAACGCTTTAAGTGAGAAAGGAGTCCCCGTTGCAGAAGGGTTTGAGTATAGCTCTGAGATAAATACAGAATGGCTAAAAGGTTTCCAACTACTCGATATACTGAAGCAATGAGTGACTACATTCCTTATGGAAGGCAAGATATCAGTCAAGAAGATATTGATGCCGTAATTAAAGTTTTGCGCTCGGACTGGATTACTCAAGGCCCAGCTATAGAGAGATTTGAGCAAGCTGTTGCCAACTACTGTAGAACGAAATATGCCATAGCGGTTTCTAGTGCGACAGCTGCATTACATATTGCTTGCCTTGCTGCTGGTTTGGGGCAAGGAGATATTCTGTGGACATCACCAAATACCTTTGTTGCTTCAGCTAATTGTGGACTTTACTGTGGTGCAAAGGTTGACTTTGTTGATATTAACCCAAATACTTATAATTTGAGCGTAGATGAATTAGAAAGTAAGTTAGGTGAGGCAAAAAAGCAAGGTTGTTTGCCCAAAGTCTTAATACCCGTGCATTTTGCAGGGCAATCTTGTGAGATGGAACAAATTGCCGCTTTATCACAGCGTTATGGTTTCAAAATTATCGAAGATGCTTCTCATGCCATTGGCGGAAGCTATCAGAGAAAATCTATTGGTTCCTGCCAATTTTCCGATATGGCGGTTTTTAGCTTTCATCCAGTCAAGATTATCACTACTGGCGAAGGTGGTATGGTGCTTACAAATCAGGAGAAGTTGTATAAAAAATTAATTAGATTGCGAAGTCATGGTATCACTCGCAATCCAGATTTAATGGAAGGTGAACCTCATGGTTCCTGGTATTATCAGCAGTTAGATTTAGGCTTTAACTATCGGATGACGGATATCCAAGCAAGTTTGGGTACTAGCCAAATGCAAAGGTTAGATGAGTTTGTGGAACGCCGTCGCTTTTTAGCTGAACGCTACAATCAGATGCTGCAAGATTTACCACTAGTCTTACCTTGGCAACATCCAGATACAATGTCTAGCTGGCATTTGTATGTGATGCGTTTGCAATTAGACAAAATTAGTAAAACTCACCGACAGGTGTTTGAAGAAATGCGTCGAGATGGAATTGGTGTTAATTTACACTATATTCCGATTCACACTCAGCCATATTATCAAAAACTGGGTTTTAAGTTAGGATATTTTCCAAATGCTGAGAGATATTACCAGGAAGCTATAAGTATTCCTATTTATTATGCATTAACTCAGAATGAGCAAGATCAAGTAGTAATGGCTATAAAACAAACTTTACTATCAGAGAAGATTATGTCATGAAATTAGGTATTGGTACTGCACAATTTGGTTTAGATTACGGAATATCTAATCAAGAAGGAAAAACACCAACAGAGGAAGTAGCAAAAATAATAGAGCTAGCAGGTCAAAATGGAATCCAGGTTTTAGATACAGCCCCTGCTTATGGAACTAGTGAAGAAATTTTAGGAAAGTTAATTCCTGATAATCATAACTTTGAAATTGTGACAAAAACTCCTAAATTTTCTTCAAATTGTATTACATCTGATGATGTTAAACTTTTAGAGAATACTTTCTATCAATCTTTATCTACATTAAATCAATCCTCTATTTATGGTTTATTGATACATCAAGCTAAAGATTTACTAGCAAATAATGGACAATCTCTGATGGAGAAAATGCTCCATCTTAAGGAAAAAAAAATGATCAAAAAAATAGGAGTGTCTGTTTATTCTCAAGAAGAAATTGAAAGTGTTTTAGAAAAGTATCCAATAGATTTAATTCAGTTACCTATTAACGTCTTGGATCAAAGGCTATTACTCAGTGGAAATTTAAGTTATCTGAAGAAAAATGGTATAGAAATTCATGCGCGTTCCATATTTTTTCAAGGTTTACTATTAATGGAGCCAGAATCTCTGCCATCTTATTTTGATTCTATTAAAAATCATTTAAAAAAATATCATGAAATGCTATCGCAGTATAATATCTCACCATTGCAAGCATCTATAAGTTTCATTAAAAACATCCAGGAAATTGACTCTATAGTTATTGGTATTAATAATATTCAACATTTATCAGAAATTTTATTAGCGTTTAAAGCCAGCTTTTTTTTAGAGGCAAATGTATTTTTACAATTTGCTTTAACAGATAATTTTATATTAAATCCTACAAATTGGAAATTTTAATATGAAACAAGATCAAATTTTTATAGAACGTGAAGGTAATCAGTGGTTTAAACGAAATAAGGCAGTATTAATTGGTTCTACTGAGATTGATTGGGCTTTGCATCTTATCGATTTATTAAAGCCAAAAAGAGAAATTAAAAACATTGTTGATTTGGGTTGCGCTAATGGTTGGCGGCTTAATAAGCTAAGTGAAAAATTTAGAGATATAAATTTAGTTGGTATTGATGCAAGTTTAGAAGCAATTCAAGATGGTAAGCAGCGTTATCCAAATTTAAAATTGTATCAAGGTTTACTAACAAATATCCCTATTAAGTATCAGTTTGATTTAGTGATAATTGGTGCTGTAATGCACTGGATAGACCGTGAAAATCTAGTGAAAACTATAGCTGAAGTAGATAGATTAACCGCCGATGGTGGTATTTTACTTTTAGGTGATTTTTTACCAGATTATCCTCAACGTCGCCACTATCACCACTTGCCAAACGAAAAAATTTATACCTATAAACAAGACTACGCCAAAATATTTGAGGCATTAGTCACTTATCAAGAAATTGCTAAAATCACATCCAATCACGATCAGCGAGAGTTAGCTATACAAGTTTGTGATTCCTCCTCTAGGTGGGTTTGTACTCTTCTGCAAAAGTCTTTACAAGGTTTTTATCAGGAGGTTACATGATTTTGGCAATTCTTCAAGCACGGTTTTCTTCATCCCGTTTTAGGGGAAAGGTGCTCAAGCCAATTCTTGGTGTACCGATGTTAGCACTACAAATTGAACGAATAAAGCGTGCAAAGCTGATTGATAATATTCTGGTTGCCACAAGCAAAGATGTTACAGACGATGCTATTGAAAATTTGTGTATAAATATCAATGTAGAATGTTACCGTGGAAATTTAGATGATGTCCTAGATCGGTTTTACCAAGCGGCTAAATCGCATTCTCCAGAGCATATAGTTAGGTTAACAGGTGATTGCCCACTAGCCGATCCAGATTTAATTGATAATGTTATTAAATTTTATTTAACTGGATGTTTTGATTATGTTAGTAATGCTCTTGAACCCACTTATCCTGATGGCTTGGATATAGAAATATTCCGTTTCAAATGCTTAGAAAAAGCTTGGAAAGAGGCAAAGCTTCCTTCACAAAGGGAGCATGTAACTCCTTTTATGAATCAACAGCCGCACCTTTTTTATATAGGAGGTTATAAGAATAATACTAACTTGTCCCATTTACGTTGGACTGTTGATGAACAATTAGACTTTTCATTAATTGCAAATATCTACGAAGCTTTATATCCAAATAACTCTAAGTTTACGACTCAAGATATTTTAGATTTTTTAGAATTAAATTCCTATTTGAAAAACTTTAATACTTGCTATCAGCGTAACGAAAGTTTACAAAAATCATTACTGGTTGATGAATTGTTTCTAAAAAAGATTGGGGAAGATTAACTATGTCAGAACGTTATTATAATTCAGAAATATTTTTGGCAAGGGCACTTCAAACAATACCATTGGGAACCCAAACTTTTAGTAAGAGTAAAACTCAATATCCCTTTGGTGTTTCTCCTTATTTCATACATAAAGGGTTTGGTAGCCATGTTTGGGATGTTGATGGGAATGAGTATATTGACTTCATCAATGGTTTAGCAGCCATAACACTTGGGTACAGTGACCCAGATGTAAATGCGGCGGTGCTTCAACAAATAGAACAAGGAGTGCTTTTTTCCTTACCTCACCCTATTGAGATGCAGGTGGCTGAAAAACTGGTTGAGATAGTGCCTTGTGCCGAAATGGTACGCTTTAGCAAGAATGCTTCAGATGCAACATCAGGAGCAATTCGCTTAGCTAGGGCTTACACAGGACGAGATCATGTTGCTGTATGCGGCTATCATGGTTGGCACGATTGGTATATTTCCTCTACTACTCGCAATCGAGGAGTACCAAAGCCAGTTCGAGCTTTGACTCACTCTTTTAATTACAATGACTTAGATTCATTGCATCAGATATTTACGCAGTACCCCAATGAAGTTGCTGCGGTAATAATGGAACCGATGAATGTAGTTGAACCCAAAGAAGGCTTTTTAGAAGATGTCAAACAGTTAGCTCATCAAAATAGCGCACTTCTAATTTTTGATGAAACTATTACAGGATTTCGTTTTGCAAATGGGGGAGCACAAGAATATTTCGGTGTAATACCAGACCTAGCAACTTTTGGAAAAGGATTAGCCAATGGTTATCCTGTATCTGCTGTAACAGGTAAAGCGGAGATTATGCAGTTAATGGAGGAAGTCTTTTTCTCTTTTACATTTGGAGGTGAAACACTTTCTTTAACAGCAGCTAAAGCAACAATGAATAAGTTGCAGCAGCTACCAGTTATTGCAACACTGAAAAAGCAAGGGCAAAAAATCATATCAGGTGTGCAGCAACTCATAGAGCATTATCAAATCTCTCATATTTTATCTATATCTGGTCACTCTTGTTGGTCGTTCTTACTTTTTAAAGAAGTAAACCCATATAGCCAATTGCAGATTAAAACCCTTTTTCTCCAAGAAATGTTTGCTAGAGGAATTCTGACCCTTGGAACTCACAATATGAGTTATTGCCATAGTGATTCTGATATAGAAAACCTGCTAACAGCTTACACCCAAGTTTTTCAGATTTTAAAAGATGTAATTGACAATCAATCCTTAGAGAAATATCTCAAATGTCAACCATTAGAACCATTATTTAAAATCAGATGAATTTAGTTTTTTGTGTTGATGCATGTACCCAAATTGGCACTGGTCACTTAATGCGTTGTTTGGCATTAGCTCAAGCTTGGCAGAACACTGAGAAACAGGCAATCTTTTTAATGTCTAACTCAGTTCCTGCGTTAGAACAGAGGCTGCTATCAGAGGGAATAAAAGTAGTTCACCTGTCAGTTTCTTGGGGAAGTATTGAGGATGCAAGGGAAACTGCTAGTTTTGCACGCCAGCTAGATGCAAATTGGTTAGTAGCGGATGGATACCACTTTGGTGCTGAGTATCAACGAGTAATCAAAGATGCTGGTCTAAGCCTGCTATTTATTGATGATTATGCACACGCAGATCACTACTATGCAGATGTGGTCTTGAATCAGAATATTTATGCTCATGAGGGTCTATACACGAGCCGAGAACCTTATACTCAGCTTCTACTGGGTGTGAAATACGCTCTATTACGCCGGGAGTTTTGGCAGTGGCGCGGCTGGAAGAGAGAGACCCCGACGATCGCTCGTAAGATTTTGGTAACATTGGGTGGTAGCGATCCAAATAATGTAACTCTTAAAGTTATAAAAGCCCTGCAATTAGTGGAATTGGATGCCTTGGAAACTGTTGTGGTGGTGGGGGGAAGTAATCCTCATGATGAACAATTGCAATCAGCTTCCTTAGATTCAAGGTTTCCCATCCACTTGAAGAGGAATGTAACTAATATGCCCGAACTAATGGCTTGGGCTGATGTGGCGATCGCAGCTGGTGGCTCTACTAGCTGGGAACTGGCTTTTATGGGTTTACCAAGTATCGTGTTAGTTTTGGCTGACAATCAACGAGCGATCGCACAAAAATTAAATGAAATGGGGGTATCTGTTCATCTTGGTTGGCATGAGGATGTTTCTGCTGCTGAAATAGCGTCGGCGGTTGCTCATTTATTAAGAGCTGCACATACACGAGTAGAAATGACTAGATGTGGTCAAGAGTTAGTAGATGGCGAAGGAAGTAAGCGCGTACTGAAATATCTAGAAGCCAAGTTGTTAAAATTACGCTTGGCGTGCCAAGAAGATTGTCGTTTGTTATGGGAATGGTCAAATGACCCAGAGGTACGGGCTGTTTCCTTTTCCACAAAACTTATACCTTGGGAACATCATGTTCAATGGTTCCAATCACGACTGCATTGTCCTACTTCTATTATCTACATTGGTCTTGATAGAAATGATGTGCCTATTGGTCAATTTCGATATGAGCTAGAGGGCGATAAAGCCATTATTTCCATAAGTATTGATAAAAAATTTCGTTATCAAGGGTATAGTATTCATCTAATTAATTTAGGATGTAAAAAAATATTTTTAAATTCAAATATTACTATTATTAATGCCTATGCAAAGCCCAATAATGAAATATCAATAAAAGCTTTTTTAAAAGCTGGGTTTAAAAATATGGGAAAAACTAAATTAGGAGAACATGAGGTAGTTTATTTAATCAGATACAAATAGAACTCCAGTTGCAAAATAAAATGCGAGAAATTGACATTGCAGGTAAAAAAATCGATGCTAACCATTTACCCTTTGTGGTTGCTGAAATGTCTGGTAATCACAACCAATCATTAGAAGTAGCTCTAAAAATTGTTGAAGCAGCGGCAAAAGCTGGGGTAGATGGTCTGAAAATTCAGACTTATACTGCCGACACAATGACTTTAGATATAGACGAGGGTGAGTTTTATATTCAAGATCCTCAGAGTTTGTGGCTTGGTAAATCACTATATCAGTTATACCAAGAAGCTCATACACCTTGGGAATGGCATAAACCCATATTTGCTCGCTGTAAAGAATTGGGAATAATTGGTTTTAGTACTCCTTTTGATACTACTGCTGTAGATTTTCTTGAATCTCTAGAAGTACCTTGTTATAAAATTGCTTCTTTTGAAAATACTGATTTACCTCTAATTCGCAAAGTTGCCAGCACTGGTAAACCGATGATTATTTCTACTGGTATGGCGACAATTTCGGAGTTAGACGAAACAGTGCGGACAGCACGGGAAGCTGGTTGTCAGGATTTGATACTACTCAAATGCACCAGTACTTATCCAGCTACACCAAAAGATACTAACTTACTGACCATCCCTCATCTGCGCGATTTGTTTAATCTACAGGTGGGGTTATCGGATCACACAATGGGGATTGGTGTTGCTGTTGCAGGCGTTGCTTTAGGGGCTACATTCATAGAGAAACACTTTACCCTCTGTCGGGCTAATGGTGGCGTTGATTCTGCTTTTTCAATGGAACCAGAAGAAATGTCTCAACTGGTTGTTGAAACTAAAAGAGCTTGGCAAGCCTTGGGTAAGACAAATTACGGCCCGATGGAAGCGGAGAGGGCATCTTTGAGTTTTAGGCGATCTCTCTACATTACCCAAGACATGAAGAAGGGAGATATATTTACGCCAGAGAATCTAAAAGCAATACGTCCTGGTCTTGGCTTACCACCAAAGTATTACGACTTTCTCCTGGGTAAACAAATCAAACAAGATGTCAAAACAGGGACACCAGCCAGATGGGATTGGATAATTTAGTTAGAAGCTAGGATAATCGCCCTACGTTGTTGAAAATATGAGAACGAAAATTTTTTTAGATATATTAACAAACTAAGACTTTTTCAATCAATTGAATACTAAAATACGGAAATCAAAAATGTTAACTATAGAAGATGTACTTGCCAGTCAAAAAGACCTCACTCTATTATGTGCCGACCGACCATTACAAACTAATGAAGTATTTTTTGGAAATTTTTTCTATGGCATGGACTCGATTATCAAAAAATATGTAAATTTTCCTGATAAATATCCGCTAAAAGTTTTATTAGTACATGGACTAAGTTTGAGCAACAACCACCTCTGGCAAGCAGAGATAGAATCTCCTTTGCTTAATATACATTGTTATCCAAGTTATCGAGAAGACGTATATATTAACGCAGTTAAAAACTGCGAACCTAAAAAAAATATTATCCCAGCAGCATCACCATTTTTATACGCAAGAGAAATTCTGAAAAGAGAACCAGAGGCAAAACCTAATAGAAGTGGAACTATCTTTTTCCCTTCCCACTCTACTGGTTACGTTACAGTTCAAATGGACTTTGAAGCCCTTGCAGAAGAATTAATACATCTTGATGATGAATATCAACCTGTGACAGTATGTCTGTACTGGAAAGATTTTAACTTAGGTAGGCATATTCCATTTCAAAAAAGAGGAATACAAATAGTTTCCGCTGGACATGTTTTTGACCCTAATTTTTTATTCCGTTTTTATCATCTTTGTTCCATGTATCGGTATGCTTCTGGCAATGATCTAGGAACACACATATTTTATTCTATCAAATCGGGTTGTTCTTACTTTCATCTAAATTCAATTGAGACTACTCAGACGGCTGAAAGTGAAGCTCTACTCAAGCATGATGTTGCATACATACCTCCTGATAGAGAATTAGCTTTAAAGTCACTTTTTGCCGTTCCTCAACCTCAGACTACACCAGCACAGATGGCAATAGTTGATTACTACCTTGGTGCTAAGAATTTTAAATCGAGTCTAGAACTTGGTCAAGAGTTAATTGATGCTGAACTTCTGTTTAGGGGTAAAACGAAATCCAGGATTATTTCTGTATCTCACAAAGTTGTATTTGATAGCAGTTTAAGAATAGATAAAATTTCTAACTACAGCCAATTAAATCAGACAAGTAACATATTATTTAAAAATAAAGAATTACCTTTAGTTAGTATTTGCATTCCTACTTTTAATGGAGAATCATTTATATTAGAAGCTATTGCTAGCGTAATATCTCAAACTTATCCTTATCTAGAAATTATTATTTCTGATGATGATTCTAGCGATCAAACGCTAGAACTGATTAAGCTAATTTTAGAGAAAACTACTGCTGTATTTACACTTATTAAACACGAGACATATGGATTAGCGAATAATTGGAACTTTTGTATTTCTCAAGCTAGAGGTAAATATATAAAATTTTTATTTCAAGATGATTTACTAGAGCCAACCGCTATTGAAGAAATGGTCAATTTGGCTGAACAAGATGAAGAGATAGGTTTGGTTTTTTCACCTAGAACAATTTTTAGTAATAATAACTATGATTCAAACTTTTTAATGCACCACGAAGCTAAAGATGTACACAAATCTTGGTCAACATTAAAGCCAATTCAATCAGGGCAGGAACTTTTGCTAGTTCCAAATATACTTGACAATCCAATTAATAAAATTGGGGAGCCAAGTACAGTTCTTATTAAAAAAGATGTATTTGAAAAAGTAGGCTTATTTAATTCTGAATTTTGTCAGCTTGTAGATTTGGAGATGTGGCTCAGAATTATGAGCCAATACAAAGTTGGTTTTGTTGACAAATTTTTATCTCATTTTAGGATACATCCACAACAACAAACTCGTCGAAACGTTGCTTTAAAAGATGCTATTTTATTAGATTACCAAAAATTCTTTCAAACAATTTACAGTGATGCACGGTATCCTCAAGCAACAAGACAACAAGCTCTTTATAGATATGCAGCTTTGAGTGACCAGAATACTGAATTATGTCAATTACGAAAACAAATAGCAGAAGAATGGTTAAATATTTCAGAGGAACAAATAAAAGATAGTTACGTAAGTCTGCTAGGTAAAACATATCAAATGTTACTGAAGAGTGGCATTAAATACGAAAGCCTAACTGATGAGGAAGAAATTTTTGCTAATGATATAGTTAAAAATATATCTCAAGGTTTTGAGCAGCCAAAAGCAATTCAGTATTTACTAGCAGCTATGCTGTATCGCCGTGCTGACCAGTTACCATTAAAGCATGACCTCTCTCGCATACCTCTTTGGTTACTTAAAGACTATTTGCAATTCCTATTTTCATCCCCAGTTAACTTTCAAGAACCGGGTGATGCAGATAATTACTATTACTATATGCAGGGATGGATTGATTACTTACACACATCAATACTAAAAAATCCTGATTCTTCCTTGTGGCATGAAATAATTAATAACTTTACTTCCATTGCTAATTTTATACCCCTATATTTTAATGAGCATAATCTTAAAGATATTTATGTTAAACGTGGAGAGATTATAGAGTTTTTACTGAATTTGAAGGGATATCAGGTAGATTACGAGTTTGCTGATAGACCTACAAGTAGGAAAAAAATACGCTTGGGTGTCCTGGCTGCACATTTTCTACCTGGTTCTGAAACATTTGCTTACCTGCCGATTTATGAGTATATCAGTAGAGATTTTGAAGTAATTTTGTACTCTCTTAATCAAACTGGTCATCAACTAGAGCAATATTGCCAAAGCTGTGCCAACTTCTTTAAATTACTGCCACAAGATTTAGTAGAACAGGCAAATATTATTCGTGCTGATGACCTCGATATATTATTTATTGCTACCAATGTGACGGCAGTAACAAATCAAATTTGCTTTTTATCAATGCATCGTTTAGCCAGAATACAAATTACAAGTGGCGGATCTGTGGTAACAACAGGAATGCGGCATATAGATTATTACATTTCTGGTACGCTAACCGATCCATCGCCAACGGCAGAACAGCAATATCAAGAAAAGTTGGTGAAACTTGAAGGGTCTGCTCATTGCTTTAGTTATGGTAATGAGGAAGAAAATGTAACTGTCAAAGTCGATCGAGAAAGTTTGGGTATATCCGAAGAAACAGTTATTTTTATCTCTGGTGCTAACTTCTTTAAAATCATCCCGGAACTAATTGATATTTGGGCAAAAATAATTTCTGGAGTTCCAAACTCCGTTTTAGTACTTTTGCCATTTGGACCAAATTGGTCAAATAGTTATCCTAAGAAAACTTTTGTAAATCACTTAAATAAAGTATTTTCAAAGCATGGAATACCAGCAGACCAACTAATAGTCTTAGATCCTCAGCCAGTACCAAACCGCCAAGAAGTTAAAGAATACTTCAAAATTGCCGATATTTATTTAGACTCTTTTCCATTTGCTGGAACAACTTCTTTGATAGAACCACTACAGGTTAATTTACCAGTAATTGCTAGGCGGGGAACTAGCTTTCGCTCTGCAATGGGGGCTGCAATGGTTCAAACACTTGATGTACCTGGTTTAGTTGCAGATAGTGAAGAGTCTTATATACAGTTAGCGATCGCACTTGGCAATAACCCTGAATTCCGCCAACAAAAGAGCGCCGAAATCAAGGAAAAAATGCAAGCTAATCCTAGTTTTCTAGATAGTCGCTCTTACTCAGCTAAAATAGGCAGTCTCTTTCAAGAACTATTTAGTAAATATCTTGCAGATACTCTGAGTCAAAATTTCCGCTTAGGAGATACTAACCTAATTATTTTTCCAGATTGGTTACAGCCAGAAGACCTACTGTATCAAGATTTAGCAAGTGTCATTTCTACTCTCACTACTCACCCAGATAAAAGTAGCTTAACTCTCCTGATAGATACTCACAACATTTCTGAAGAAGAAGCGGATATGCTTTTATCGTCTTTGACCATGAATTTGCTCATGGAAGATGATGTAGATATAACTGAAGGGCCAGAAATTTCTTTGCTAGGGAAGATAAGTGATACACAATGGAAAACTCTTTTGCCCAAAATTCATACTCGAATTACTTTAGCAACAGATAATCAATTTGCGATCGCACAAGCCAAAGCAGAAGCTCTTCCATCCTGCGATGTAGATAGCTTAAGTTTGTAGTAAGCACTTTAGCGTTTAAATTTTTAATTTACCCAATCTTGCCCCTCCCAACTTACCTCGGAGGTTGCGTGGGGGACATTTCATGCTATGGTCTGACTTTTTTTATAGTAAATTTCATATAAAATGGATGATGACGAGGATATTATAGAAATTCCTTTACGACCTCTGGTTTGGATGGGAGACTCTCTCAAAAATATCCGTTCATTTCCTGAAGAAGTACGTGCATCAGTAGGCTATGCGCTCCAATTGGTGCAAGCAGGAGAAACACCAATGGATGCCAAGCTTTTTAAAGAGGTTGGAAGTGGCGTGTATGAAATTATCAAACGCTACGATACTGATACTTACAGGGCAGTCTATGCAGTAAAGATTGGAGAGAAAATCTATGTCCTGCACGCTTTTCAAAAGAAATCAAAGCAGGGTATTAAAACCCCACAGGCTGATGTTGACCTGATTAAACAACGCTATAAGGATGCAGTGGCCAGGGAAAAACAATAATGACACAGGAACCCGTTTTTGAAGAAAGCAGTGGCAACGTATTCGCTGACCTCGGTTTGTCGAATGCTTCAGAACTTTTTACGCGGGGCAAGATAGGGATTGAAGTACTCCGCCTCCTCTCTCAACGCAATTTGAAACAGCGTGAAATTAGCGAACTTCTTGCCATTCCCCAACCAGAAGTATCTCATTTGATGAAAGGAGAGTTTCAACGGTTCAGCGAAGGCAAACTCCTCATTTTCCTCAAGCGACTCGATACGGAAATCACCTTGCATCTTCGCCCTCGTCATGCGTCGGGCCAATCTGCTGAAACTGTGATATTGCTATAGGGCAAAACCTACCTATACGAGTTAAAAACCTTAGTTTTTCGTTCGTCCACAGAGGTGGACTTTGCTTGTGTAGTGGTAAATTATATATTGCTTTTCATTTGGATGCAATACGCTCTAACCTTTCTCCAAACCTCTCTTTTAAAAGGAAAGAGGCTTTGAATCTTACTCCCCTTCCCTTGTAGAGAAGGGGCTGGGGTTAGGTCTGTATTCTATGTAATTGAGAATCGCTATAGTTTTGCCACATTTGTTCGTAAGCCTTTTCCATATCACGGGTAAACTGTTTGCCATTCCACAACGGGGCTGTTTGCCGCGATGCTTTCAGTTTCAAAGCCACTTGCTGACGTAAAGCCTCATCCTTCCCTAAGCGCACACCCCATTCTATATACTCTTCATCAGTCCAGGCAATACCTTCTGTGATACCCGCATTCACCATCATGGTGTAGCTATTACGCGCCGCAAACTGTTCGCCGACTCGCGTCACTAAAGGGATACCCATCCACAATGTTTCTAAGGTTGTTGTCGCTCCGTTGTAAGGAAATGTATCTAATACAATATCAGCAATGCCTAAATTAGCACGATGAACTGACTCTGAAAAAACTTGTGGTAAAAATCGTAACCTAGAACAATCTACACCTTCTTCTTCGGCAATTTGGTAAAAGAAGCGTTTAATTGTTTCTTGTTCAGCAAGTCCCTTAATCAAAAAGTAGCTGTTAGGTACTTCTTTAATAATTTGCATTTGCCACTTTGTCGTTTCTGGATGGCGTTTATATCCTCTTTGGGCGCTGAGATATACAACTGCATCCATAGGAATATCCAAGTCATCGCGGCGGAGAGTTGGTACACCAACTTCAAAACCATCTACTGCTATGTAAGTTTGAGGTAATCGCCAGATTTTTTCTGTATAGTAATCTTGTGCATCATTTGGCAGTACATAAGGGTCTGCGATAAAGTAATCAATTGCAGGTATACCTGATGCATCCCACCCCAGCCAAGTAACTTGAATGGGGGCTGGCTTGAGTGCCATCACTTCACTAGTAATATCTAGAGTTATGCTATCAAGGTCAATTAAAATATCAATTTCATCTTGATATATCTGGTCAGCAATTTCTAGACCATTCATACCTAATTGACGAGCTTTTCCTGCCTGGCTTAGATACCACTCCTGGAGATAGTCGTTTACTAATTGGTAGTTAACAAAATAAGTATGAATATCAAATTTATCTCTATTATGATGCTGAAATAGCCAGCGAGCTAGCCAACCAACAGAATGATTTCTTAAAGCGTAAGATACATAACCAATTTTTAATTTTTTTGAATGAGCAGTTAAAGAGGAATGATTAATAATTTGGCGCTCGTAGTTTTTTCCTTCTGATTTGGCAAGAGCTTGAAGATCATTATTAAAAATTTCAGCTACTTTATTATGAATAGCTCGGAATTCAGCAGGAGTATCTTTAATGTGAGGTATGGCAAAAGATGGTGTAAGCAACCGTAATATTCTTGCTTCTTCTAAAGCAATTGGTTGAGCTTTAATAAACTGTTGAAACACAGTTTCTAATTCTTGGCAAGTTGTAGATATCTCTTGCCAATATCCCCCTGCTGACATTAGACCTCTTAACAGCAAATGGAGTGCAAAAATTTTATCAGCCAAGCCTTCTGATAAGGAATAACACAACTTAGCCGTCTCTATCCCCTGAGAATAATTACGAGCATTTTGATAAAAAGTCGCTAGATGCCGCAAAATTTCTACATTTTCTGGCTCCAATCGTAAATGTAATTCTAGAAGAGATGACGCTAGCACAGGCTGTAGTAAAGTATGACCAATTTTCAGAGCAGCCGTAAGCAGTATATCGAAGCATTGATAAATATCATAAAAGTAAGGTAAACAAGCTTCTGCTAAATCTAAATTTATTGGATGTAAAGGAATAGTACTTAAAACTTCTTGTAAAACTTGTGTTAATAGTTCGGTATTTACATTTGCACTTTGCTTTTCATGTAAGATTTTAATTAATCCACACTCACGCAACTCCTCAATATCTTCAAATTTTTCGAGTTTGAGAGAAAGCAATAAAATTTTGAGTAAATTATTGATATCACTAGGATTAATTTCTCGCAGATGCTGACGAATTAACCAGGCTATGGAGTATTGCCTCAGATTTTCGCGCCTTTCTGCTTCTATTTGCAAAAATTGAAACAGTTCAATTGTCCAAATTTCTAACTGCTCCTCATCTGCCTCTGTCATTGGCAGCATCCAAGTCATTTGAGCTTCTGCCTCTTGACCTTGTAATAATAATATCAATCCTAAATGCCAATAATATGAAACAGCATTTGGTTCTATAGCGATTGCCTGCTCATATAATTTTGACGATTGCAGATAGTTTTCTTGAATAAAATATTCTTCAGCCTGATTTTGCCAATTATATGTATTAGTAATCATTGTGATTGTTGGGGAAAATTTATGGGTAATATATTGTGAATGACTCACATTATGGAAATAAAGTGGATAGAAAAATCTACCCACTTTGAAAAATACCTAATTTAGTTAAATGCAAACTACATAAAGAATTAGTTTTGCGATGAAGTGGCTTAACCGAACTATATTCTCACGTAGTAAATCATATTTCTACTTATTTCAAAGGAATAAAGTTGTCGGGGCAACTAGGTCCGGTTGCGCCAGCGGTAGCATCACCTGCCGCTAAACCACCGTTAACTCTTGCTTTGTCTGCTTCACACAAAATAGCTATGGTAGTAGCTTCACTAGTAGCAGATTGTGTTGCTACACTCACACCACCAACATAAGTTTTGAGTGGTGCAGTAGCAATCACTGTATCTGCTTGGTTACTTACTAGGCTGGGGGAACCAGTACCACCACCAGTAATTTTGTATATGTAATTTGTGGTTTGTGTTGCCACACCAAGACCTAATTTACCAAAGTCAGCTTGGGCTGCAAATTGATTTTGTTCCAAGTAATAAGCTTGTTGCGCGCGGTTCATCGAACCTGTATAAGTTTTAGCTTCTGACTGCTTGGCTTTGTTAGCTTGGTTCAAGAAAGAAGGCAGTGCGATCGCAGACAAAATACCGATGATGATAATTACTACTAGTAATTCAATAAGTGTAAAACCCTCATTTTCATTCTTTTTGTTGAGGATGTGTTGGAGAAACTTGGCTTTTAATTCGGTTTTCATAAGTGTTTTCCTGGGGTAGGAAGTGCTTGGGTGTTCTAGATGTAACTTACCCAACTGTGATCGCTTTCCTATCACCTTCAGAAAAAAAGTTTGGGGAGGTACAATTACACAATCTAAAATCCTTGCATCCCAAATGGCACAAATATCACTAAGTCCTTGGTCAATACAAGGGCGAGATTCTGAACTTCGATTGTGGAAGCGCCTTATTCAAACTCAGGTGGCCACAACTCTAATATTGCCAGTTCCCAACCTGGCAGCAAGTCTGGTAGTGTGAGGATGTCGCCATTCTGCATCACCACTGGAGTTTGGTTTAGTCGATAAACCGTTACTGTCAATTTGTCAGGGTCAATCAATATACCGACTGTAGAGCCAAGTTGCAAGAATAGCTGAATCTTCTCTTCAAGCGGTTTGATTCTGTCACTTTTAGATTTAATCTCAACCATTAGGTCTGGAACTAACTCTACAAAGTCGCGCTTGGTCTTCTTCAGTCGCTCAGCCTTAACAAAAGACACATCAGGGGCACGTAAGTTTCTTTTTTCCGAATCGTCCTCTTCTATTCTAGGTAGTATGAAGCCTGCGCTAGAGCCAGTCACTCGCCCTAGCCTGCGTGACATTACCCAAATATTCAAGAAGGTACTCAACCGAGTGCCAATTTCTTCTGACTCGTAATCTGATGGCCCCATAACTACGATTTTCCCCTCTACCAGCTCCATCTGCCATTCTGGATGCTCAGTTTGTAGCTGCTCTAAGTCTGTAATAGTAAAAGACATAACACGACAGCAAATACTCTTATAGCTATCATAAATACTCTTCGCACATCAAGCGGCAACCTATGAGCGCTGTCTCTGTATTCCCGATTTTTCTAACTTGCGATCGCTTCCCACTTGGCGTAGCCAATCGCAATTTATTATGCTATATTAAGCGTAGTCGTTATGAGTTCGTATATTTTCATGACTAATCCAACTGTAGAAAACTTAGTAATTATCGGTTCTGGGCCAGCAGGGTACACAGCCGCCATTTATGCCGGACGTGCTAACCTGAAACCCGTTGTATTTGAAGGTTTCCAAGCCGGGGGATTACCTGGTGGGCAACTAATGACAACGACAGAAGTTGAGAATTTTCCGGGGTTTCCTAAAGGAATTACCGGGCCGGAACTGATGGATCAAATGAAGGCGCAGGCGGAGCGCTGGGGGGCTGAACTATATACTGAAGATGTTATCTCAGTTGATTTGAGTCAGCGTCCATTTACAGTGCGATCGCAAGAGAGGGAAATAAAAACCAACAGCATCGTCATTGCTACGGGTGCAACAGCAAAGCGTTTAGGTTTACCCAGCGAACATGAATTCTGGAGTCGGGGTATCTCCGCTTGTGCAATTTGCGATGGTGCAACACCAATTTTTCACGGCGCAGAATTAGCTGTGATTGGTGCTGGCGACTCAGCGGCGGAAGAGTCTATTTACCTCACAAAATACGGCTCTAAGGTAAATATGTTGGTACGCACCGATAAAATGCGGGCTTCTAAAGCTATGCAAGACCGCGTTTTGAGTAACCCAAAAATCCAAGTGCATTGGAATACAGAAGCCGTGGATATCTTCGGTAATGGTCACATGGAAGGGGTGAAAGTCCGCAATACTAAAACTGGTGAAGAGAGCCAACTGCACGCTAAGGGTTTATTTTACGCCGTTGGTCACAGTCCCAATACCTCTCTATTTAAAGGACAATTAGAACTGGATGAGATAGGTTACGTTGTTACTAAGCCCGGTTCTGTAGAAACCAGTGTAGAAGGCGTTTTTGCTGCTGGTGACGTACAAGATCATGAGTTTCGGCAAGCAATTACGGCTGCGGGTACTGGGTGTATGGCGGCGATGTTGGCAGAACGTTGGTTGTCATCTACTGGCTTGATTCAAGAATTCCATCAACAACCAGAAACAGCAGATAATGAATTAGAACATCAGCCAGCCAAAAAGACTGAAGCTGAGGAAGAAGTTGGATTTAACTTGGATGGGACGCGCCATCAGGGTGGTTATGCCTTACGGAAATTGTTCCATGAAAGCGATCGCTTACTCCTTGTTAAATACGTCTCTCCTGGTTGTGGCCCTTGTCATACCCT
Organism: Nostoc sp. DedQUE12b; assembly: GCF_034530835.1. Taxonomy (NCBI): domain Bacteria; kingdom Bacillati; phylum Cyanobacteriota; class Cyanophyceae; order Nostocales; family Nostocaceae; genus Nostoc; species Nostoc sp. DedQUE12b. The sequence continues at coordinate 152,947 of NZ_JAVRCI010000008.1, forward strand.
GAAACCAATTTTAAATAAAGTGGTGGATGAATTTGACAGCAAAATTCACTTTGTAGAAATTGACATCGACAAAGACCGAGATATTGCTGAAAATGCTGGTGTGACAGGAACGCCAACAGTTCAATTGTTCAAAAATAAGGAACTGGTGAAGGAAGTCAAAGGCGTGAAGCAAAAGAGCGAATATCGCCAGTTGATTGAAAGTAATCTTTGAAATAGTAGGTATTGGGCAGTTACCAATACCCAATAACCTATAGCCCAATACGCTTGGGTTATAGGTTATTGGTGTAGATAATTGGTATTTTAAGACGCGATAAATCGCGTCTCTACATCAGGGTTTTGTTGCTCATTCTGAGCTGTATTGTGTCATAGCCGACAACTTTACTGCTCATTTTTTGCATCTTGAGACAGGTGCAAAAAATGAGTCTATCTCCTAAATTGAGCTAATTAATATTCATTATCTTGATGACGATCGCTTGTATCTTGCTCAGTTTCTAGTAGCCGTGAAATTAGCATATCTGGTTTTCTACTAATAATAGACTTAATTTTATCAATAGCAATTACTTCACTGATTTTCACAACCATTTCCCAGAAAGTATCTTCCTCTGTATCTTTGTTGTAAGTTCTATGTTTAAACCACAACAGATCATCCCAAACTCCGATAATTGTGGCGAAATACCACTTATCTCTCACTAGTATCCAGATTTCTTGTTCTAAGTAAGTCTGTAGAAGAGGTTTCACAATGACTAAGATAATAGAAAATATTGTGCTACATATTAATGAAGTATTAACAGCTAAGACAACAGTTAAAATACTGAAGAGCCAAAAAATCAAAGGCTGCATCATAAAGATGACTGATTCGTTGATAAAGATTATCACGAACATTGTAGTACTCTAAATAGTAGTTAAAAGCTCTGGCAAAAATGAGGCATAATTTCACCTTTAACCGAGTCTAACTCTGTATCCAGCGTCAGGTAGTCGAACTTTTATTTAAGGATGTTTACGCAATCCCCTATCTAATATGTAAAATGGTCAGCGTATCAAGCTTTGCTCCAGGCGATCGCTTTATGGCCATTACAAAACGGCGGCTACCGACATTTTTACAGTTTGGCAAAAGTCTCAATCTTTCCCAAAAACTCATGCTCATCGGGTTAGCCATTACCCTATTTTTCATCTTCCTGGCATTTTTCGCTCCCGTATTGCAGGCTTGGGGATGGCTGCAAAACCCGAAAGATTTTCTCTCTAATCCAATTCACGAGCCACCCTCAGCTAAACATTGGTTTGGTACTAGTCGCCTCGGCTATGATGTGTTCTCCCGGACATTGTTTGGCGCTCAAGCTGCTTTGCAGGTGGTGATTTTGGCAACGGCGCTGAGTATGATTATCGGTGTGCCTTTGGGGATGCTAAGTGGTTATCTCGGCGGGAAGTTGGATAAAGTGTTGCTATTTATTATGGATAGCATCTACACTCTACCGGGGCTACTGCTGTCTGTAACATTGGCGTTTGTGGTGGGGCGTGGGATATTAAATGCAGCGATCGCTATTAGCATTGCCTACATACCCCAATATTATCGCGTTGTCCGCAACCACACCGTGAGTGTGAAAACTGAAGTGTTCATCGAAGCAGCTCAAGCAATGGGCGCTTCCACTTGGGTTGTGCTTTCTCGTTATCTGTTTTTCAACGTCATTCAAAGTGTACCCGTCCTATTTACACTCAACGCCGCTGATGCGATTTTGGTGTTGGGCGGTTTAGGCTTTTTGGGGCTAGGCCTTCCCGAAGAAGTGGCAGAATGGGGACATGATTTAAAACAAGCTCTAGAAGCTCTACCTACTGGTATTTGGTGGACTACCCTTTTCCCTGGTTTAACGATGACATTCATGGTGGTAGGGTTATCACTACTTGGTGAGGGGTTAAATGAATTTGTCAATCCCCGATTACGGAGAGAAAATAGAATCCGACAATAGTCATTGGTCATTGGTCATTGGTCATTAGTTTTAGACAAAGGACAAACGACAAATGACAAATGACAAATAAACAATACAGAGATTTGTATGAAAGATAATCTAACGTTAATTGCTGCCGCTACTGGCGGGTTTATCCTTTCCGTTGCTCTTGCTGGTATTTTAAGAGGTGCGCCAATTACAGCTTGGCAAGAGCAATCTAGTGTTCGTACTATGACTGTTGCTAATTTACGAGTCGCACCCAAGAGGACAGAAAATTTAGAATATTTTCGTGCCAAATCCTAAAACCCTGACGAATTGTTGATTTTGAACTCGATGATCGGGAATAGGGAATGTGTGATAACTGTTCACCAATTACCAATGCCCAATGCCTCATACCCAATTACAAATGACAAATACTTCTCTACGAGAGGCTGCGCCAACGACTACGCTCAGTACAAGTGACAAATGACAAATGACAAAATTCAAGTAATTGGCATTGATGTTGGGGGAACAGCAATTAAGCTGGGACGTTTTGCAGATGATGGTAGTTGCCTGCAATCTTTGACTGTGGTATCTCCTCAACCAACAACGCCGGAGGCTGTCTTGGCGGTGCTGGTAGATGCGATCGCTCAAATCGATCCAGATAATCAAGCTGTTGCCATTGGTGTTGGTACTCCTGGCCCATCCGATGCCGCAGGACGCATTGCTAAAATCGCCATTAACTTACCTGGATGGGTCGATGTGCCTTTAGCAGACTGGTTAGAAGCTAAAACTGGCAAACCGACTGCGATCGCTAATGATGCTAATTGCGCTCTTTTGGGAGAAGCTTGGCTGGGAGCCGGTCGCCACTTTCAAAATCTGATTCTGCTAACTTTAGGGACTGGGGTTGGTGGTGCAATTATCCTTGATGGCAAACTATTTATTGGACATCAAGGAGCCGCCGGGGAATTGGGTTTAATTTCATTAAATCCTGATGGTCCAATTTGTAATAGTGGCAATCGAGGCTCTTTGGAGCAATATGCCTGTGCTACTGCAATTCGCCGTCGCACTCTCAAGGAACCGATCGAATTGGGTTTTCTTGCTCAACAAGGAGATGCCGCAGCATTGACTTTTTGGCAAGAATATGGTATTAATTTGGGAATTGGTTTGACGAGTTTGATTTATGTACTCACACCGCAAGCGATCGTGATTGGTGGTGGTATCAGTGGCAGCTTTGAGTTTTTCTTACCAGGTATGAAAGCAGAAATTGAGAAGCGAGTGCAGCCTTTATCACGAGCGGGTTTACAAATATTGCCAGCGGAGTTAGGCAATTTTGCTGGGATAGTAGGTGCAGCAAAGTTGGCATGGCAAAACTATTCAGGTTTTTGATTATGGTTAAACTTGGAACTCCTCTCCAAACCTCTCCCCGTAATGGAAAGAGGCTTAGATTATTGCTGAAGCTATAGCGTTTCTTAATCACATGAGGTACATCATAGTCCTCTCATCCCTTCCGGCGGGGAGGGGATCTTCTATCTCATTCAAGCGAGAACCGCTATACTACGAGCTAATTTAATTAATTTTACATTACGTAATATAGTTGATTTTATTCTTGCCCACTTACTTAGCAATTCTAACTGATGGTGAAAAGTGAGTGAAAAACAACTATTTAAACTTGAATAAGCGCTATGTAATGTCAGAAGATGCAGTAAAGATGTTTTTCTGGCAAAAATCATAAAAATGAGTATGTTATTCACAAGCAAAGCCAGTCCAAAGGCTAAAGGCTTTAAGAATCAGCAAAAAGTCAAGCAAACTTTTACCGTAATGCTAATAAGAGCTAGTCATCGCTACGTACTTTTAGCATTGATACTCAGCTTGATGATTCTTGCCTGTATTAACATCTTAAAATCTAGCCAATCCTCAGTCAGTGAGTCTCCTATTAACAGTAAAGTCCTAAAGATTTGGTCAGATAAAGGTTATACTTTGGAAGAGGATGAAGCGCTCCAGAAGATTATTAGTAACTGGGAACAGCAAAGCGGTAACAAAATTAAACTTACTTTCTATACTAACGATGAGTTGCCACAAAAGACTCAAAGGGCACTTCAGGCAGGTAATTCGCCTGATATGGTAATAAATAGCAGTGCTGAGAGGGAGCTGTATCCACGTCTTGCCTGGGAAGGAAAACTGGCAGATGTCTCCGATGTAATTGAGCCAGTTAAAAGTATTTATTCTGAAGGTGTTCTGGAAGCAGTTCGTTTATATAACAACGTTGATAAAAAACCGAGTTACTATGCAGTCCCAATTAATCAATTAACAATTCACATTTTTTATTGGCGAGACTTGCTAGAGCAAGTAGGTCGAACTCAAAGCAATATCCCTAAAGAGTGGGATGCTTTCTGGGAGTTTTGGAAACAAGTACAGGATGATTTGCGCACACAGCAAAAACAGAATATTTACGGGTTAGGCTTTCCTTTCTCCACTGGATCTACAGATACCTACTACTTATTTGAGCAAATTTTAGAGGCATACAATGTCCAAATTTTAGACTCCAAGGGTCAACTTCTCCTCAACGATCCCAAGGTACATCAAGGTATTGTTAAAAGCTTAGAGTGGTATGCGAAATTTTTCCAGCAGGACTACGTACCACCGGACGCAGTAAACTGGTTAAATCCAGACAATAATCGCAGCTTGCTCAATCGTGGCGTGGTTATGACACCTAACTCCTCACTCTCGATTTCTACTGCTGTCCGCCAAGATTCTGACACCTATCGTAACAAGCTTGGTATCCTAGAATTTCCGAACAAACCTAATGGTAAACCGATGCGATATTTAGTCTCGGTTAATGAAATAGTTTTGTTTGCAGAGTCTAAAAATCAGAAGGTAGCCAAAGACTTTCTCGCATATTTAATTAAACCTGAGATAATAGGAAACTATCTCAAAGCTACCGGAGGACGGTATCTACCAGTAATGAAGCCTGTTTGGAAAGACCCCTTTTGGACAAATCCAGCAGATCCTCATCTTTCCATTGCAACTCAAACACTAACTAAAGATTCTCGCCTATTTTATATTGTTCAAAACCCTGCTTACAGCCTAGTTTTAGAAGAGAATGTTTGGGGTAAGGCTCTCAATCGAATAGTTGTCAATAGCATATCTCCAGAAGAAGCAGCAGACACGGCAATTGAGCGGATAAAACAAATTTTTGATGAATGGCAGTGAGCTATATGCAATTTTAGAATCAGCACTTACCACTAAAGTTACAATTTTCTGCTTAGATAACTCTATAAAAAAGATGATTCAATAGCTAGGCTATTTGAGTAAAAATTTCCCCAAACCATTTTTTAGGATTGGGAAGACAGTAAATCTGTTTTTCAAGTTTCTTGTTAGCTTGTTCTGCTACACAGGAATTTCAAGACAAAGAATATCCTGTTGCTTTCTGAACGTATTTCACAACTTTTTCATAAGATTCAGAATTACTCACAGGGTTAATGATAATGGGAATAGTGCCATCTGGCAACCAAAAAGTTATCCTGCCGTTCGGTTCATGACAAAAGGAACTGATGCAGTTGAGATTAATTACATATTCATTTTTTTCGTAAATTATTTTTACCCAGTGGGCATGATCTAATTCTAATCCTGTCACACATTCTAAATAATCGAGAATTTTTTGATAGTCTTCCAGGTTACTTTGTGGGTTAATTACTATGGGAATGGCACTATCGGGTAGCCAAAAAGTAACTCTGCCATTCAGTTCATAACAAAAAGCATGGACACATTCAAAATTTACTACATATTCTTTCCTCTCGTAAAGGATTTTCACCCAGTACGCCACAACATCTCCTCAAGTCCGAAATTTACGAATGATGCACCCTGGATATCCAAATCTACTGAAGCCTTAAGTTAATGTTGTAATTAATTTTGAATTTTGAATTGTTATGACACCTCCAATGGTGTTGGTGTGCTAGATGTCGAAAGAGAAAGAGCGATCGCTGTTTGAATGAATCCTTTAAATAAGGGATGAGGTGTACTGGGGCATGATTGAAATTCTGGATGAAATTGGCAAGCAAGAAAGAATGGGTGCTTGGTAAATTCCACAATTTCAACTAAACGTCCATCGGGAGAAGTACCACTAATCACATAACCAGACTTTAACAACAAATCGCGGTAAGCATTGTTGAACTCATAGCGGTGTCGATGTCGTTCATAAATCACATCTTCTTGATAAAGCTTAAAAGCTAAAGTATCAGGGAGAACACGACAAGGATATAATCCTAAGCGCATTGTACCCCCTAAATCCACTACCTCCTGTTGTTCTGGCAATAAATTAATTACCGGATCGGTTGTGTAAGGGTCAAATTCGGCACTATTAGCAC